>JAEYIG010000137.1 GCA_023409175.1 Pseudomonadota bacterium | reverse complement strand
GGTTCGACTTCATCAATCGAAATGGCATGAACCGGATCGATTCTGAATTCGAACAGTCCACGCAAGGTCATCTGGCGACGCGACTGGTCATTGATGATCTGGGCATATTCCTTGTAAGTGGCATAATTGTTTGCACGTGTCGAATGCTGCAATTTGGCAATCGCGTCCGGAGTGAACATATGCTCTTCCCCCTGAAAACGGAAAGCGTACTCACCCCCAACGTCCAGAAAACGGACGGGCTGCTGATGTGCGCCGAACGCTCCCTGATGCAAGCGAAGTGTTTCTTCTGCGATTTCAAAAACGCCGATGCCTTCGACGCTGGAAACCGTGCCCCGGAAATACTTGTCGACCAGTGCGCTGGATAATCCGACAGCTTCAAAAATCTGTGCGCCACAGTAAGACCGGTATGTCGAAATGCCCATTTTCGACATGATCTTCATTAGCCCCTTATTGATCGCCTTGATGAAATTCGCCTGTGCTTTTTCCGGCGTCAGATCGACAGACAGGGCAGAAGCCATTTCCGAAACCGTCTCCAGGGCCAGATAAGGATGAACCGCTTCGGCTCCGTAGCCCGCAAGCAAGGCAAAATGATGCGTTTCTTTTGCCGATCCCGTTTCAACGACCAGTCCGGTTGAAGCTCGCAGACCCTTGGCAACCAGATCCTGATGAATGGCAGAGGTCGCCAGAAGTGCCGGAATGGCGAGACTCTCCGGCCCGATCAGACGATCGGAAACGATCAGAATGTTATGACCGGACTTCACGGCATCAACCGCTTCGGCACACAGGGAAGCCAGATGCGCCTCGATACCGATTCGTCCCCATGAAACCGGATAACAGACATTCAATTCATATGAACGGAATTTGCCGTTCGTATAAGCGTCTATATTCCGGATACTCGCCATCTCGGCAAATCCGAGAATCGGCTGTGTCACTTCAAGGCGCATCGGCGGATTGACGTTATTCGTATCCAGCAGATTCGGTTTCGGCCCGATATAAGACAAAAGCGACATGATGATTTCTTCACGGATCGGATCGACCGGCGGATTCGTCACCTGTGCAAATGACTGGCGGAAATAGTTGTAAAGCGGTTTTGAATGATGAGACAGAACAGCCAGAGGGGCATCATTGCCCATCGAACCGATGGCTTCTTCCCCGTTTAACGCCATGGGAGGAAGAAGTGTTTTCAGGTCTTCCTGCGTAAAGCCGAATGCCTGTTGCCTGTCCATCAAAGGAACTGGAGACTGGAAAAGATCATGAGCGTGTTCTTTCAACTCATGCAAACGGATACAGACCGAATTGATCCATGCCCTGTATGGCCGCGCATTGGCATAAATACTCTTGATTTCGCTATCGTCGATGATGCGTCCGGCATCCAGGTCGATCAGAAACATCTTTCCGGGCTGCAGACGCCACTTCTTGATGATGTGCGATTCCGGGATCGGCAAGACGCCGGTTTCAGAGGCCATGACGACCAGATCGTCATTGGTCACGATATAACGGGCAGGCCGCAAGCCATTTCGGTCAAGTAAACCGCCGATCTGCCGGCCGTCGGTGAACGCAATCGCAGCCGGACCGTCCCACGGCTCCATCATGGCGGCATGGTATTCATAAAATGCACGACGATTGTCTTCCATAAGTTTATGGTTTTCCCAGGCTTCGGGGATCATCATCATCATGGCATGTGCCAATGGATAGCCCGACATGACCAGCAATTCAAGCGCGTTGTCGAAACAGGCTGTATCGGACTGTCCTTCATACATGAGGGGATACAGTTTTTTCAGGTCATCACCCAGTACGGCGGAATTCATCAGGCCTTCACGGGCACGGAACCAGTTGAAGTTTCCTTTCACCGTATTGATCTCGCCGTTATGTGCGATCAGGCGGTATGGGTGAGCGAGTGGCCACTCCGGAAACGTATTGGTCGAAAAACGCTGATGCACAAGAGCCAGCGCCGACACGCAACGTTCATCCTGAAGATCAAGATAATAGCCCTGAACCTGATCGGCGAGAAGAAGTCCCTTGTAAACGATCGTTCTGGCCGACATGGAAGGCACGAAAAATTCCTTGCAATGTTTCAGGTCAAGTGCCTGAATCGCGTGGCCTGCGGCCTTGCGGATGACGAACAGCTTCCTTTCCAGTGCGTCGGTCACCATGATGTCCGGCCCCCGGCCGATGAAAATCTGGCGGATCACCGGTTCTTTTTCCCGTGCCTTATCCGACATCAGCAAATCCGTATTGACCGGAACGTCACGCCAGCCGAGAACCACCTGTTTTTCCGAGCGAACGGCCCGTTCAATTTCCTTTTCGCAGGCCAGACGCGAGGCATGTTCCTTGGGAAGGAAAATCATTCCGACGCCGTATTCGCCCGGAGGTGGCAGGCTGACTCCCTGTTTTGCCATTTCATCGCGAAAATACTGGTCCGGTATCTGGATCAGGATACCCGCACCATCCCCCATCATCTTGTCAGCACCGACGGCACCGCGATGATCAAGATTTTTCAGAATCAAAAGTCCCTGTTCGACTATTGAATGGCTTTTGACTCCCTTGATATGAGCGACAAACCCGACGCCACAGGCATCGTGTTCAAAAGAGGGGCGATATAAACCTTGCGCATACATAATGACCTCGTTTTTCCGGAAATTTCATTAATTTGTGCAAGAAGAATAAATCGCTTTTTTAAAGATGACAACAAAAATAAAAGGGGTCAGAGTTATTTAATTAATAAATCCAACAAACGAAATATATAATAGGGACATAGTAAATATCATTAAATTACATACATTTACCCAAAAAAATAATAAATATCATTATAAATCTGTGTTATTTTTTTGGTGGACGCCCACGTTTCCCCATCCTGAACCGGCGTTCCGTTTGAATTTCAAGCTGTTTTTTGAATTCTTCCGACCCCAAAGGCCATCCGCACATCAATGTTTTGCCCAGTTCTTCACTTGCTGCAGGATCAAATTGCCCGAAAAATTCCTTGTATGCCAACTCACGGGCAAATGGTGTATTTCCGAGATTCCAGTAAACGGCATGATCCCTGATGAGGGGATCCGGCCTGATTCCGACATGATGGGAGTAGCTCGACCATTCATATTCCTCAGGGCTGGCAACCTGGCCGGTCAAAACAGGTTTCTGTTCAATAAATCGACTGCAATCAAGAAGACAATTTTCCGCATCGACAACAGAAGTCCTGAAGCGTCCCTCCCAGAGGGTTCCGGAGCGGTTGTATTTCCTGTTGAAATAAGGCACGTAGTAGCGTCCGAGCCATTGCATCATGCGCGCCAACCCGGTTTCATCCTCCGGTGTTCCCAGCAGATTCAAGGCATTATGCAAAAGGACATAGGAATGGATATCGACCTTGAATTGCCTGGAAGCTTCCTTTAACCAGCCTAAAAATATATCGAAATCTTCCTTATCGAAAAAAACCGTCTGTTTGTTATTGCCCTGCTGATAAACGTGATGAGGCTGACCAGGTAGGATCAGTCGCGCTGTTCGTGCCATAAATGCCTCGCAATGGATAAGTTGGGATGTTTTTGATTACTCCGTCCCTAATATTACCGTCAATAATCCAAAACCACAATAACATTGTCCCCATTAATTACCAGAAAACATATGTTTTCTTTTGTCTTTTCACATTTTCGTTATTGAGTTCCGTCAAAAACATTCCAGACAGAAAGGTTATCTTTAAATAAAAGGATACAAGTCCTTAAATCTGTTGACCTCCCATTGTGACAGGCCTTCAACGTCAGGAGATATCTATGGCAAACAATATTTCAAACATACATCCGTTCAATGAAATATCCCGTTTCGAACCGATGCGCAATATGGACGAGTTTTTCACCAATTTCCGTCTGTCCGCTCCATGGAGCAGCTGGGAACCCGAACCTCGCATCAAAATAGACGTTTCCGAAACGGATGACGCTTATGTCGTAAAAGCCGATGCCCCGGGTGTTCCCAAAGAAGATATCAAAGTGACGGTGGAAGGTACTTTCGTCACGATTGAATATGAACTGAAAAAAGAAAAAAACCATGAAGAGAACGGCAAGACCGTCCGTAATGAACGCTATTACGGGATGCAATCACGCAGCTTTGCACTGGCTCAGGAAGTGGATGAATCCAAGGCTGAAGCTCTTTACAAGGATGGCGTCCTGGAATTGAAACTGCCCAAAAAACCTGGGGCGGCCAAAACCCAGCTCAAAATTAACTGATCTTCCCTATTGTCTTTCCTCCATTTACGGCATCTATATAAAAATAGATGCCTTTTTTTATTGAAGATACTTTGAGACGCACCCACCAGAATTAAATTCTCATGGCCTTTAACCGGATTCATGCGGCTTGAATCCGGTTTTCGTCATAATCCAGTCATATTTTTTTGTTATTATTAAGGAACAACGACTAAGATCAGGATACTCCCGTGCCTTCTCAAAGTGCATCATCGGTAACAAGACCCATTCAGAATCTCCCGACAGGTTCTCTTGAACCCAACCTGTACCTGAACCGCGACCTTTCCCTTCTTGAATTCAACCGCCGAGTCGTCGCACAGGCTGAAGATGAAAGCCTGCCTTTACTGGAACGGTTAAGATACTTGTGCATCGGGAGCAGCAATCTGGACGAATTTTTCGAGATACGCGTTTCCAGCCTGCATGCACGCCAGACACCAGACAGCCCGATTTCAGTCAGCGCCAACAGCCTGCTGCACAAAATCAGTCTCCAGTGCCATTCACTGGTCGATTACCAATATGCCATCCTGAACCGGAAAATCCTGCCAAGACTTGCCAAAAGCGGCATTCACGTTGTCAGCCATAATGACAGGACGGAAGCACAGCGGGAATGGGTCAAATCCTATTTCGAAAGCCAGATCCGCCCGCTGTTGACGCCTATCGTCCTGGACCCGGCACATCCTTTTCCACAAGTCGCCAACAAGAGCCTGAACTTCATCATTTCCCTTGCGGGCAAGGATGCATTCGGCCGAGGGAGCGCCATCGCCATCGTCAAGGCTCCGCGTGTCTTGCCGCGAGTGATCAAATTGCCGGATGAATTGTCTGAAAACGGTTATACATTCTGCCTGCTGACGTCGATCATCCACGCCCATATGTCCGACCTCTTCCCCGAACGTGAAGTGATTGCCTACTCACAATTCCGGGTAACGCGCGACAGCGATTTGTGGGTTGATGAGGAAGAAGTGAAGAACTTGCGGGAAGCCCTGCAGGTCAGCCTGCAAAACCGTCATTTCGGATCGGCTGTCCGTCTCGAAATCGCCAGGAACTGTCCTGACGATCTGGCAAAATTCCTGCTGAATGAGTTCAATCTGGACGAAAGCCACATGTACCGTGTCAACGGACCGGTCAATATGGTGCGGCTGTCTGAAATCTTTGATTTCGTCAAAACATCATCCATGTATTTTCCGCCTTATCAGGCTTCGATCGCGCCCGACGCCAACAACGACGTCTGCCTTTTCGAAACCCTGAAGAAAAAGGACATCCTCCTTCACCATCCTTTCCAGTCATTCCAGACGGTTGTCGATTTCATCCGGACAGCCGCGAAAGATCCCGATGTTGTCGTGATCAAGCAAACGATTTATCGCGCAGGCGTGACTTCCGCCCTGATCGAAGCGCTGATGGATGCCGCAAATAAAGGCAAGGAAGTGGTCGTCATCGTCGAACTGAAAGCCCGTTTTGACGAAGAACAGAATATCGATTGGGCGCAACAGCTTGAACAGGCTGGCGCACAGGTGGTTTATGGCGTCATGGGGTTGAAGACACACGCCAAGCTCGCACTGGTGATACGCCGCGAAAACGGAGCATTCCGGAATTACGCCCATCTCGGCACAGGCAATTATCATCCGACCACGACCAAGATCTATACCGATTTCGGCATTCTGACCGCCCATCCGCAAATCACCAACGAGGTGAGTGAAGTTTTCATGCATCTGACGAGCCTGACAAAACCGAAAAAACTGGAACACTTGTGGCTGGCGCCATTCACACTGCACCGGAACCTGATACGTGCGATCCTAAACGAAATCCGCATCGCCCGCGCAGGACGCCCGGCAAGAATCGTCGCAAAAATGAATTCCCTGATCGACGAGTCCGTTATCCGTGCGCTCTATCTCGCTTCGGCCTCAGGCGTCAAGATCGACCTGATCGTCCGGGGGGCATGTGCCCTGCGCCCAGGCGTGCCCGGCCTGTCCGAGAATATCCGTGTCCGTTCCATCATCGGCCGTTTCCTGGAACACGAGCGCATCTATTATTTCAGGAACGACCTGAAACACGACTTGTACATTTCCAGTGCCGACTGGATGGCGCGCAACCTGTTCAGACGGATCGAAGTGGCATGTCCGGTACTTGATCCGGCCCTGAAAAGACGGGTCATACAGGAAGGCCTGAAATACTATCTGAAAGACAATACCAACTCGTGGGAATTGCAGTCGAACGGTACTTACAAACGGCGCAAGTTGCGTAAAAAACAGCTTGCATTCGGTGCCCAGCAATGCCTGGCAAAAATGTACGATGCGACTGTGCAAAAGGAACTGATTGAAGAACTGAAACCGGTTCCTGAATCCCTGACGACTTCAGTCGACGTTCTGGATGATACCCCCCTGCCTGTCTGCGCCCTGCCCCAAACACCTCTGGTTGAGATGCCTCTGGTGGAAGCGCCACTGGCGGCAATATCTCCCGTTGACTATGAAGAAGAAAAAACAGAGGTGGAAAAAGACGAACCGTCTCTTCAAGACCGCCCTGTCAAAATGGAAAATACCTGATTCATTGATGTCAGGCAGAAACAAATCCGTTTCTTCCTAGCATATTCTCCATGCGGCCCGGTTTAATCCTTAATTTTAAGGATGCCCAATACCGGGTCCGCAATTCTGTATACAATACCGTTACCTGTCGATTTTCTGCCGGGATTGGTTTTTCAACAGGCAGCACCAGCTGTCCCATTTTAATTAACGCGTCACGACAAAAAACAGCCGAAACTGACTATGAATCTGCCGGTAGATGATCTTCAAAAGCTGAAAAGCAAATATGCCGGTTTTATGAACTGGCAGGACATCATTGCCGGCCTGTCCATTGCCGGATTGCTCCTGCCGCAAGCCCTCGCATATTCCAGCATCGGCAACCTGCCCGCCCAGGCCGGTATCATCGGCCTGTTTGCCGGTCTGCTGTGTTACGGCATTTTCGGTTCCAGCCGCTTCGCTCTCGTTTCACCCACGTCATCTTCCGCTGTCGTTCTGGCTGCAGCGACCCTGTCACTGGGAGGGGACAATCCCGGATACCGGCTGATGCTTGCCTCGGGGCTTGTCGTCATGACCGGCCTGATCTTCATTATCGCGGCCTTGACCCGGATGGGGAACGTTACCGATTTCATTGCCAAACCGGTTTTGCGTGGATTCACGTTCGGCCTGGCCATCGTCATCATCATCAAACAGCTGACGACTGTCCTGAACATCCATTCCTACAAAAGCAATCTCTTCGCTTTTATAGTCGATATCCTTAAACAGGCCAATCTGTGGAATATCGGCTGCCTGATCACGACAGTACTGGCGCTGGTCTTCCTCTCGGCCGGCGAATACCTGCGCCGGATACAAAACGGAAAATACAAAAACTTCCCCAGTGGCACGCTTGTCATCATCCTAGGCATCCTCGCCAGCAAATGGTTTGACCTGCCATCCATGGATATTCCCAACGTCGGCATTATCCAGCTCAACCTGAACAACCCGACCTTGCCGGATTTGTCCTATTCCGACTGGGTCCAGCTGTTTGAGATCGGTGTCGCGCTGGTATTCATCCTGTACGCCGAATCTTACGGTTCCATCCGGAGTTTCGCCGTCAAGCATCACGATACGATTTATCCGAACCGCGACCTGTTTGCATTGGGTGTCTCAAACATCGTTTCAGGCATTTTCCAGGGCATGCCCGTCGGTGCGGGCTATTCCGCCACAGCGGCCAACGAAGCCTATGGCGCTCGTACACGCATCGCGGGCATCGCAGCCATGATCATTACCTTCCTGATCATCCTGACGGTCTTGCCTTATATCGAATGGATACCACAGCCCGTTCTGGCCGCCATCGTCATTTTCACGATGGCGACAACCTTAAGCCTGTCCTCGTTCAGGCTTTACTTTTCCTGGAAAATCGACCGTGCCCTGATCGTCCTGTCCGTTCTGGCCGTGCTGGTTCTGGGCGTATTGCAAGGACTGATGATCGCGATTGCCATCAGCCTGCTGATCATGTTGCGCCAAAACTCGAAATCCACTGTTTCCGTTCTAGGACGGCTCGGCCAGAGCCACGATTTTGTCAGCCTGACAGCCTTTCCGGAAGCACAACCCATCTCGGGCATCCTGATCGTCAGGCCGGATCAGGCCATGTTTTTCGCCAATTCAGACCGTATCCTTGTGCAGGTCAGGGACATCATTTCTTCCTCCAAGCTGCCTATCCACACGGTCATCTTAAGTCTTGAACAGACGCCCGATCTGGATGCGACCAGCATGGAAGCATTGAGGGATTTTTTCGAGAACATGAAAAAGGAAAACAGGAAACTGATCCTTGCCAGGCTGAAGCCTCCCGTCCATGACATACTGTTATCGGCTTTGGGGGAAGAACATCCGGAAGTGTCTCTTTCCAGATTGAGCGTGGAACGGGCTGTGAGACTGGCACGCATCAAGGAAAACCCCAACCGGTCAGGCGAAGCCAGCCAGTAAAGGTTCCGGAAAAAAATCAGGCAGACCGGATCGTCAGGGTGATACCGACGTCTTCCCACCACTCACACTCTTTTTCCAGCCAGTAAAGAAGGGTGGGATACCTGTCCAGCCAGTCCTTCGGTACCGTCATGTCGATCCCTTTCTTGACACGTACTTTCAGTTTGTCGGCCTTGAAATTCACCTTGGCATGCTGAAGCATGACAGCCAGCCTCAATGCCAGAACAGCTTTAAGCGCATCGTTATCGGAATTCGTCAGGATGCCATTGAGCTTGCGGAGATTGCCTTTCTGTCCCAGCACGAGCTTGCTCATCTGCTTTTGTTCACGGGACGTAAAACCGGCCATGTCCGCATTTTCGATCAGATAAGCGCCGTGCTTGTGATAATTGGTCGGAGAAACGAAAATGCCGATTTCATGCAGCAAAGCGCCCCAGTACAGCTGCTTCAGGAATTTGTCTGCCTCAGGCCCCAGTTGTTTGTAAATCGCCAGCGCATAGTCGGCAACACGAATCGCACGCTGTTCATCGACCTTGTAGCGCCGGAGCATATCGCGGATGGCTTCTTCGCGACGGTCTTTCTGGGTTTCCATGAGATAAATGTCCCACATGATCCCCATGCGTAAACCGGCTTCGATTGGCTTGATCACATCAATGGCGAAATCTTTCATCAGGACGATCAGGATCGTCAGGCCACCCAGAATCGAGGAAGCCCTCTCTGTCTTGATGCCGTCAAGACCGGCCTTGTTGATATGACCCGCCCCGATCATGCGTTTTTTCAGGAGTTCAAGATTCTCCAGCGTCATCCGGCCATCGCCGATGCCATTCATTTCCAGAATTTCGGCTGTTGCACGAATCGTTCCCGATGAGCCATAAACTTCTGTCCAGCCACAGGAACGATAATAATCGACGGCATCTTCAAACTGGCTTCTTGCCGAAAGGATGGCCGCTTCGAAAGACGCTTCATCGATAATGCCATCATGGAAAAATGCAAGGCTTTGCCGGACAGTCCCGACGCTGAACGATTCAGCCCTGACGATTTCCTGCCCTTTGCCATAGATCAGCTCAGTCGATCCGCCTCCGATATCAATGACAAGACGCCTTTCTTCAGGCCGTGCCAGCACATTGGCGACTCCGAGATAAATCAGGCGTGCCTCTTCTTCGCCGGAAATCACCTCGATGGGATAACCGATCACTTTCTCGGCATCTTTCAGGAATTCCTGCGCATTCGTTGCGATACGGATGGTATTGGTTGCGACGACCCGCACATCAGAGAGGGGATAGGCGTCCAGAATGTCGCGAAGACGTCTCAAGGCATCCAGACTCCGCTGGATAGATTCCCCGGAAAGCACGTTTTTCCTGTTCAGTCCGGCTGCCATCCGGTTTGGCTCGCGTGCGCTCTTTATGACGCAAATGCTGCCATTCACATATTCACCAATATGCAAACGGAAACTGTTGGACCCCAGATCTATCGCTGCAAACATTCAGACGTTCCCCTCCAGATTCGCGAAAAAACATGCCAGTTCGATAACCGGACGATTATGCTGGTAGAAAATGACAGTTTGTTGAAAAAAACGGAATTAGGCAAATGAAATTTTCAGCCAAGCGTCGTATCGAGAACCATCATGAGGGCAAATCCCACCATCAAACCGACGGTTGCCGGTGTCTGATGGCCGTTTCTGTGTGTCTCTGGAATCACTTCATGCGAAACGACGAAGAGCATGGCTCCGGCCGCAAAGCCAAGCCCGATAGGATAAGACAAGGCCATACCGCTTGAAAGGCTGACACCCAGCAAAGACCCCAGTGGTTCGAAAAGCCCGCTCGCAGCAGCAATCAGGACAGCACGTAAACGGCTGACTCCGGCGCTGCGCAAGGCCAGCGCGACTGCCAGCCCTTCCGGAATGTCCTGCAAAATGATGGCAATCGTAAGGGGCAAACCAATCGCCATATCCGCATGGGAGAATCCGACGCCGATGGCCATGCCTTCCGGCAGGTTGTGCAGGGAAATGGCAAAAACGAAGAGCCAGACCTTGTTGAAGCGTTCATTACCGGGTCCGAAAGAACCGATCGTTTCATGTTCATGAGGCGTGAACTTGTCCAGGGAGAGCATCAGGATGACACCGCAAGCCATCCCGAAAACGACCACACCTGCCCCATACACTTTGCTGGATGTCATTTCCATGCCCGCGGCCAGACCCGGCAACAAAAGCGAAAAGGCACTCGCCGCCATCATCATCCCGGCAGCAAATCCCAGCATGGTGTCCTCTACCTTGGTCGGCAGCTTCCGTACGACAAGAGCGGGAACAGCGCCCAGTGCCGTTCCAGCAAAACCGCCCAGCCCGCCGATGAAAGCATATTGCATCGCAAGGCTTACACCATTGCTGGCGACATCAAACAGGCTCTGTATGAAAAGTACCAGGATCGTCAGTGTGGAAATGGCCAGAAATGCCGCATAAAACCAGTGCCGTTTCGAATAGTGAAGGCACGAATTCCACCAGCTTATTGCAAGCGGTGGTTTTGTTTCATGTGTGTTTTCCTGTACCGACATAATCTTGCTGATCTGTTTGTTAGAAAAAACGACTATTCGGGAACATGGCCAATGTGGCAATAAAAACGGTTATGTTTTTTTAAAACCCTGTCACAGTCGTGGTTGTTTACCCAGGTTTGAGTATATCCCAGTTCCAAAACCCCCGTTGTGAAGCAAAAACAAATGACGTGTGCAAAATGAGGATTCCAGTCGAAAATTGTCTGGTTTCGGCATTCATATACAGAAAATATAAATCAGCACAAAAAAAATATTTTTAATGATTGCCTGACTTGGGTAAGATGAAATCCGGCGAATCCATAAACCTGAAATCGCACCCAACACATTACATTACGGATAATACACAGGCATGTTTTCCTATATCTGGTTTCCGGCCCTGATCAGCGCTGCAGGCGGATATCTTTTCATGAGTGTCGCACCATTAAGTACCCAGTTCATGGCACTGTTCGGCGTAGGCTATGCAGGAATGTCCCTCTTTCTGAGCGGGCTTTTGTGGTCACACAGCCTTGTCCAGCTTCCAGCGGGCCTCATCCTCGACAAACTTGGCGTTTACCGGGGCTTTTTGATCGCCATCCTGATTGCACTCGTCTCGAACCTGCTTCCCTTTCTTTCCCCTGAAAACCTGGCTTTGGCAACGGCATTGCGCTTTTTCGGCGGCCTGAGTTCCGGTGTGCTGTTTCTGGCTGGCGTCAAAGTCACCGCCATGATGGCCCCACCCGGGAAAATCGCACAGGCACAGGGTATACAAGGGGCGGCTTTCAGCCTCGGCACAATGCTTCCCTTCGTCACACTTCCCTATCTGGGTAACGAGGCCTGGCGTTTTTCCTACCTGATACCGGCCGGTATCGCCCTTGTCGTCATGGCACTTTCCCTGCTCTTGCCAGCCTCTGTCAGGAAAAACAATACAGGGAACAGCAACAGCCTTTCCAGCCTGTTGAATGCCCTGAAATTCGTGGCGACATCCGTGCCCATCTGGACACTGGGCATGTTTCACGGCCTGTCTTACGGCACTCTGAACAACCTCGGGCAATGGTTACCGTCGATTCTTGCCGACCTGCACGGTCAAAGTACGGCTGTCGGGTGGAGTCTGGCAACCGGTGCCGTGTTGCTGCTGGGGACGCTTGCCCGTGCCTATGGCAGCGTGTTGCTCCGATGGTATACGCGAAGCCGGATCATCAACACTGCCGTCCTGTTGATTGGCGTCTGTTACATCGTGCTTGGACTGATCGGTAACGTTTATGTCGGATTGGCCGTTGGCATTGCACTTGCGTTATTCGGTGGTTCCAACTACGGTTCCATTTTCAGCCTGACTGGGCAGACCGTTTCACCCGTTTACGTCGCCACGGCAGCCGGTTTCATGAACATGATCGCCAACATCGCCAACGTCATGCTGACCCTGATCCTGGGAACAGTCAGGGAATATACCGGAAGTTTTTCCATGGCTTTATGTGCGACAGGGATTTTTGCGCTAGTGGTATGGGCTGGCGGCAGAAAGATTATCAACCAGTTTTCTTAAAAATTTTGAATCAAAAATTTCAAATTAATTATTGACCTTTTGCAATTAGACTAAAATAATGTAATATGTATATTATTCGAATAATATACATATTACTGCCATGTCCAAATTACCAATAAAAAAGGCTCGTATTGCCGCGGGATTAACTCAAGTCCAAGTGTCAAAGGCTGTTGGTGTGAGTCAGCCAACTTATCAACGCTGGGAAACAGGCACTGTAAGTGTCCCTAAAAACAAATTAGACAAGCTTGCTCAAGTATTGGATTCGACTCTGTCGCAACTCATGGGCAAACCAGATCCAATTGATTTATTTGGAATAGATAAAAACATACCAGATAAATTCACTTACTTCGGCGAAGTTGCCATTCATTTTCAAAGCGGTTCTAAACCACTACTCCTACCTATATCTGATGCCATACACTCATATTTACAAGCTGTAATTGGTAATTCAGATGACTTTATAGAAATTACATCTTTAGACAATAGAACAGTTTTTATACGCTCAAACGCAATTGCTGACATATTCTTTTCAAGTGATGCTTATGACGACTATGGCCCTGACGACTATGGCCAGCAGCATTTTGGCATTTTTCCTAATGATGATTTTTGGAAAATAATAGAACATTATGAATGCACAGAATGTCTCGAAGATGAGTTCAGTGATGAAGAGATAGAAAATGCGTTAATGACAATTTCAGCAACAAATTCAGATGACGTGATCGAAAACGTTATGAATGAATCTGACCTAAACCGAATTCAACAAAATGAAGTAAATGCTGAGAATTTTTGCAATCGTGCTCAAAAAATAACTTGGCAATTATCAGAAAATAGAATTCGCAATGTTTATCTATGTGAAAATAAAGAACTCTATGAGACCTTCAGCATACTTCCTTTAAGTGAGGAGTCAGATTATTTTTCTTTTGCGCCTGAAGGCTTTCACCGTTCTATATTTATTAATTTGGCAAATGTTGACTATATTTCAGTACCAACTCACAAGTACCGAGAAGGGATGATAGAAAGTAATGCGGAAGAATTGGGAGAAACGGTGTAAAAGCTTATTAAATTAAAGCATCTACTCATAAAGTAAATCAATAAGGCTCTGTACAACAGAGCCTTTGGTCAATCTACCTTTGATAATCTTAAAACGGAATATCGTCATCCATATCCGACAAGCCTGCCGGACGTTGTGCCTGCGGCCGGGGCTGGCTGTTCTGAGCCGGACGGGACGGTGGCTGGTAGCTGCCGCGTTCTTCCGGCGGTTCACCGGCACCCTGACGGCTGCCGAGCATTTGCATGGTGTCGGCGATAATTTCGGTCGCGTACCGGTCTACGCCTTCCTTATCGGTGTATTTGCGAGTTCTCAGACGGCCTTCGATGTATACCTGTGATCCCTTTTTCAGATACTGGCCTGCAATTTCAGCCAGTTTGCCGAAGAAGGAAATACGGTGCCATTCGGTCTGTTCTTTCTGTTCACCCGAGGCCTTGTCACGCCAGCGATCGGTCGTGGCTACGGCAATGCTGGTAACCTGTTCACCACTGGGCAGATAGCGATTTTCCGGATCGCGGCCGAGATTACCGACAATGATAACCTTGTTGATCGACGCCATGACTTTCTCCTGATAGACGTATTAATTTATGCGGTACGGATTCAAAAACGAGTCGAAACCACTCATTAATGAAGAATAATTATGCAGCATTATATTCCACCAGAGGCACGTTTCGTACATGTGAAGCTAACCGAACAACAAATCTTTTCACTGCCTGTTTTTTATCAATATAGACAGTACCCTGCGACAGAATCGCAAATGCGTTATAGTATCGAATTGGCCTGTATATATTAACAGTTCACCTTGCTTTGACTGAACCGATTCCATGACTGAAGAATTAGGAAAAATCGTTATCCGTGGCGCACGTACGCATAATCTGAAAAACATCCAGATCGACTTGCCGCGCAATAAGCTGATTGTCATTACCGGACTGTCCGGCTCCGGAAAATCGTCGCTCGCATTCGATACGCTCTATGCCGAGGGACAGCGCCGCTATGTGGAATCGCTGTCGGCATACGCACGCCAGTTCCTCCAACTGATGGAAAAACCGGACGTCGACCTGATCGAAGGGCTGTCCCCTGCCATTGCAATCGACCAGAAAGCCTCATCGCACAACCCGCGTTCGACGATCGGCACTGTCACTGAAATCTACGATTACCTGCGCCTGTTGTTTGCCCGCGTAGGGACGCCGTTTTGTCCGGAACATCCGGAAAACCCGCTGGCGGCACAATCCGTCTCACAGATGGTCGATGCCGTCATGGCGATGCCGGAAGGCACCCGCCTGATGATTCTGGCTCCCGTGGTCGCGAACCGCAAGGGCGAACATGCCGACCTCTTCGAGCAGATGCAGGCACAGGGATACATCCGTTTCCGCGTACAGAGCGGGACGAAAGCCGCTGCCGTTTTCGACGTGGACAGCATCCCGTCACTGAAAAAGAACGAGAAAC
>JAEYIG010000073.1 GCA_023409175.1 Pseudomonadota bacterium | reverse complement strand
CCAATACCGAATCATGCACGGCCAGAAGGTTCATCGAACTGGCGAAAAGCCAGGGGGGCTTGCAGACGATCCTGAAAAAGGTCCCCGGACTGATCGAAAAGGAAGTCCTGGCATTTGAGAAAGTCGTCTCGGATGTGTTTGGTTCAGGCGAATCCGGTATCAATTTCGGTTACCGGATGAGGATCGGCGTCAAATAGGATTGCACGACTTCTGTCATATGTGTGCCTGCCGATATTGCGTATCGGCAGGCCATTTTTTTGTCCGGATCATGTTTTCAGGCTGAATGAATGTCTGTCAGAAACATCCAGCAGAATTTTTCAAACCGATACTCGTTTGGATTTGCTTTCCCTCAATTGGGCGGTCAGGGATAGACATTAAGCTTTTCAGATGGCGGGTAACGGCTTTCCTGTTTTGACATTATTGTCGGTTCAAGCTCCCGGTTTTACCCTTTCTACATCCTGAAAATTCTGTGTGAGATAAGTATGTTATCGAATACGTATGTCCGGATTGTCTGTGCCAATGAAAACAACCGGATCAGAGAATTGCTTGAACGCCTTATGGGCGAAGCAGACAGAACGGCCATTATGGATGAGCATGGGATCTGCCTGTCAGCGCTTGTCGAAAGGGTCGAACAAGAACGCAGGACAAGACGTTTCGAGAAATACATTCTGCCGTTTATTGCGGCCGATGACTCGCGGAGCGGCTTTCTGGGAAGCATGAACGGCATGAAGAAAGACATTTCAACGTGCCATTCTTCTCTCGTTCCTGTTTTGAAAGAGGCATTCGAAAACGGTACGATCGACGGAGGGATGATCGCTCCTGAAATCAGGCGTTATTGCGACCTGAACCGGAGATTGCTGGACTTCGAGGAAAGTGAAATGGGAACGCCCGTCAAGGGTAACGTGGCAGAAGATGTCTGGTTTTCCCTGGCCGAGAGTTTCATTAAAGAGGATAAGGAACTCTTTGATGATAAGTATATGAATGAAAAAGGAGTATTCGATTTCGTTCGCGACGGTTCAGCCCGGCGTCAGGGTGGCATGAAATCCGAATTCAGGGTATAATACAAGGTCTGCAATTCGGATTGTTTACCCAATGATCCGGACCTGTCTGAGGACGGACGGAGCAGGTTGCCTGCGTGGTGGGATGTGTTCACGCGGCTTTGGAATGGCCGGGCTGGTTTACCTTAATCGGGCAATGACAGCAACGGTGGGTTCCTATTATCTCAAAAAGATTTTACAGGAAAGGTTCATTATGAAGAAATCAATGTCCAGAGAACATGCCGATCATCTGAAACGGTGCTATATGAGCATGGGTCTCGATCATGAAATTATGGTTGGCCTTCACAGCCAGCGGGCACAGGCTTATGATCTGCTTGCCAATATCCACACTCAGGTAACGTCGCAGGGCACTCCTGCAAATGATTGCTGCAAACTTCATCATTGCGGTTGCGCCAATTCCTGACGGTTTTCCTGATAAAGTTGCCTGCAGGCTGATTCAGCCATAGGCAATTGACTACTGTTCCCGATAGATTGTTATGCCGGTTTTCTCAAATGTTTTCAGGGCATAAAATCTGTCGCGGTTTCCAGTAGTATCCTTCTTCCTCCTTTCCCATCTTTCGTTTACTTGCCATTTGTCGCCCTAAACGCGTCAGAAAAACAATTTTCTGAAAAATTATTTATTTTTTTTAACAAGAAAAAGCTAATTTTCCTCACCTCTTGATATCATGTCTTTTTTTATGAAGTCAGGTTTTAAGGCATATGCTGAATTTTCTACTCAATTGTTTCCGCAAAAAACGTCCTGTTGCCATTGTGCAGCCGGTCGTCAGGAAAGTGCCATCCGATTCGCAAATCGCCAAACAGGAGGCATTGCAACAGGCGGAACAATTATCGGGTGACGATATGCTGATTGCGGATTTCGTTCTGCAATGCCGGTTTGCCGATGCGCGTTTCGTGGCGGCCCGGAAAATTCAGGCAAAAGAGGCGCTGGAAAAAGTCCGGACAGCCCTGCAGAAAACCGATCGCCGTGTTTACCGGCTGATGCAGGAACGTTTGGGTGAACTGGCCCGCTCCGACAAATTCCTTGCCGATGCCGGAAAATGTATTGAAGAAGCCACCCGGCTGGTAAACGAAGCCGGTTTGACCCCGAATCTGGTCGCTGAACTCGATCGCGAATGGAAGGCGATCGTCTCTGCAGGCAACGGTCTTTTGCCTCCTGAACTGAATGCAGAATTCGATTCTCTTCATGCCCGGCTGACGTCGAGGCTGGCCTTTCAGCTTGACCTGCAGCGCGATTTGATCGCGGCTGATGCCAGGCTTTCTGAAATCGGGGCAAATGACACCTTGACCCCCGATGAACGATCTGCCGCGCTTGAAGACGTGACTTCGAAAATAACGGAATGGAAACAGTCGCCGGAATGGCTTTCCCTGCCGCGTCAGGCGTTTGCTGCTCTCGAAACGAAGCTCGATGGGTTGAAACAGCAATCCGGCCGTTATGCGCAGGAATACCAGTCAGTGGCGGAACGTATCGGCTGGCTGGAAAAATGGGAGCAACTCGACGCTTCCGGATTGAAAAAAGATGAACTGGAAAAGATCTGGCGCGATTTGCCGAAACTCCAGGACGTCGACAGGATGGCCGAACTGAACGAACGTTATCAGAATGTCCTGTGTCGCGCGATTGTCGAGGTTGCCGATGTCGGCAAGGCATTGCCAAAACTGGAGTTGCCGGAAAACGAAGCCCTGACGTATTTTGAGGAACACCTCAGTGGAATGCAGCAGGCTGTTGAATCCGGATTGGCACAGGATGCATTCACTCATGAAGAAGCGTTGAACCGCCTGGACCTGGATAAACTGGATCTGACGGAAGACCGGAAAAACCAGTTGGCCGAGCTGAGAAGCGAAGTGCGGCGCCTGAAGGGCTGGGCAAAATGGGGCGGCCAGCAATCCCGTGAAAAACTCATCCATTTTGTCGAATCGCTTCTGGAACAGGATTTGTCCATTGACGAGCTTTCTTCTGCCATCGTGAATGCGCGTGAACAGTGGAAAACACTGACAGCCGTGTCCGGTACTGCCGCCAAAGCCCAGTGGATCGAATTCGACACCTTGTGCAACCGTGCATATGAACCGGTTCTTGAACATGCGAAAAAGCAGGCCGAAGAACGTCAGGAAAACGTCGTTAAAGCCGAAGCCATCATTGAGAATGCCAGGGCTTTCATAAACAGTCTTGATCCGGCTTTTTTTGAAACGGAAACCAAAAACAGGGACTGGAAAACGCTCATCAATTTCTACCGCCAGATTTCCCAGGTATGGCGCCAGATCGGCATGGTGGGCAAAGCGGAAAAGAAAAGGCTCGACGATGCTTTTTCAAGCGTATTGCAGCCGGTAAGGGATGCGCTCTACAAACAGTCCCAGCTTGAAGTCGAACTGCGTGAGAAACTGATCGGCGAAGTGCTTGCCATTGATCCGGAAAGCAAGGATTCCGGGAAACAGTTGAAAGACGTCCAGCAAAAATGGCAGGCGTATGCCAGGAATTTCCCGCTGGACAACCGGGAAGACAAGAAACTCTGGTCGCGTTTCCGTGAAGTCTGTGAGAACCTGCACGGCAAACGCATGGAAAAGAACAGGGCCATTGACCTTGAAAGGCAGGAGCACCTGCATCAGAAGGAAGCGGTCTGTGCCGAACTGGAAAGTCTTGATGCAACGGATTTTTCCGATATGGAACATCAGTTGTCCCGGCTTTTGAAGCAATGGGACAGTATTGGCAATGTGCCGAGAGAGTCCGAATCTGCGCTTCTGAAGAGACTGGATATGGCTGTTTCAGCCGTCAGGACGAAAATTGTACAGCTGAAGGCGGAAAAGCTCCAATCCGCCCTGCAATCCCTTCCGGAAAAGCTTCGTCTGTGTTCCGAAGTGGAAAAACGGATGGTTTCGGTTTGTCAGCAGGTCGATGAGTTATCACTTGATGTATCCGCAGACGATGAAAAATACGATTCTGCCTGGAAGGAATTACCCGCGTTGCCTGACAAGCTGGAAAACGTTCTTTCCCATCGTTTTTATAACGGCCTGAAGGCGATTGCGAGCCTGAATATGGGCTATGGAAAACGTCTGGCCGAGAATGCCGCTTCACTGAAGGAGAACATCCTGCGTTGTGAAATCGTTTACGGGCTCGACAGTCCCGCTGAACTCATGCAGGAACGCATGATGATGCAGGTACAGGTATTGCAGGATTCGCTTGGGGGCGATCATATCCAGTCAGATGAAGTCATGAAGCAATTGCTGGAGTTGCCTGCCTTGATGGACGAAGCCGATATACAGAGGATCAGCAATCTGGTCCTTACATTGAAAAAACCCGGTTAAACCGGGTATTTTTACAGGAAAAAAGCTTGTTCAGTGAATCGTGTTGCCCGTGCTGCCGTCCGGTTCGGGCGCGAAAATCCCCTTGCAATCTTCGGAATTGAATTCGTAAGACTGTCCGCAGAAATCACAGCCGATCGACAGGTCACCCTGTTCGGCAAGTGCATCGTTGACTTCCTTTTCCCCAAGCATCTTGAGCATGTTGGCGACTTTCTCCCTGCTGCAGGTACACTGGAAAACCGGATTTAACGGGTCGAACATGTAAACGTCCTCTTCCCAGAAAAGGCGGTGTCTCAAGGTATCAATATCGGTTTCCAGCATTTCTTTCGGTTTTAAGGTCGCTGTCAGTGCGGCAAGATGCTGCCAGGCGTTTTCTTCCTCTTCATTTTTTTCGCTGATGCCGTCTGCGCCGGTTTGGGATGGCATTTTTTGCAGAAGAAGGCCTCTGATGACCTTTTCGTCAGCTGCCAGCTGGATACGGGTGTCGAGCTGTTCGGATTGTTTCATGTAATTTTCAATCACATGGGCAATCGTGTCGCCTTCGAGTGAGACGATACCCTGATAGGGTTGCTGGCCGGGCACCTTGTCGAGAGGGTCAAGCGTGATGACGAACCGGCCTCTGCCATGCGCGTTGATGAGGTCGGTGAAGCTTGCATCGTCATGAATGACGGCGTCGGCATCCAGTTTGGCGGTCGCCCTGATATGCAGGGCGGAATCGCATTCCACAACGAGCAGGCGGACAGGGCCGTTGCCCTGAATCTGCAGGATAAGCGCGCCGTTGAATTTGATATTGCCGCACAGGAGGGCAGCTGCACCGATCATTTCGCCCAGCAGCCGGCTAACCGGTTTCGGGTAATGGTGGTTGGCCTGTATCTGTGACCAGGTTTCTGTCATTTCGACGAATTCACCGCGCACGGCGGCCTGCTGGAAAAGGAATTTCTGAAGTTGGTCTTTCATGCTGGACATTCCGTTTTTGAAAGTGCGGATTTTACCGCGGCTGTGAGGGTTATAGTAAAAAGTCTTTACTTTGCTGATGTTTCATCAAGGTTTTGCATGATGACCTCGTCAGGTCCGACTTTTTCAAGCGTGTCCAGGAAACGTTGCCTGTTCCAGACGTAATGGTCGGCTGTCCGTGGCATTCTGGAGGCGGTTTTCTCATCCATGGTTTTGGCGACACGTGCCGGGGCACCCATCAA
>JAEYIG010000046.1 GCA_023409175.1 Pseudomonadota bacterium | reverse complement strand
GCCAGCGCCGCTTCCTTCACCGCTTCCGACAGGGTCGGATGGGCATGGCAAATCCGCGCGATATCCTCGGAAGTCGCCGAAAAAGTCATCGCCATGACCGCTTCCGCGATCAGTTCCGAGACCATCGGCCCGATCATGTGGACGCCCAGCACTTCATCGGTTTTCGCATCCGACAGGATCTTGACGAAACCTTCCGTCGTGCCCATCGTCCGGGCGCGTCCGTTCGCCATGAACGGGAACACGCCTTTTTTGTACGACACGTTTTCTGCCGCCAGTTCCTCTTCCGTACGGCCGACCCATGCGACTTCGGGATGGGTATAGATGACCCATGGAATGGCCTTGTAATCGACGTGCCCGTATTTTCCTGCAATACGTTCGGCCACGGCAACGCCTTCGTCTTCGGCCTTGTGTGCCAGCATCGGCCCGCGCACCACGTCACCGATAGCCCAGACGTTTTTCAGGTTCGTCCGGCACAGGCCGTCCACCGCGACGAAACCGCGTTCATCCAGTTTGAGGCCGACTTTCTCGACGCCAAGTCCCTGCGTATAAGGCACGCGTCCGATGGAAACCAGCAACTTGTCGAACACGGCCTTTTCGACCTGTCCGCGTGCGTCGTCGTACTCGATGGCGACACCTTTCGGCATCCGCCTGACTTTCCGTACTGTCGCGCCGGTCAGTATGGTCAATCCCTGACGGGTGAGCTGTTTCTGCGCTTCCATCGCCACCTGACGGTCAGCCCCGGCCAACAGTTCCGGCTGTGATTCGAACAGGGTCACTTCGGAACCCAGCCGGCGCCAGACCGACCCCATTTCAAGGCCGACCACCCCTGCACCGATGATGGCAAAACTCTTCGGCACGTCGTTCATCGACAGAACGCCGCTGTTGGACAGGACGCGCTCTTCATCGAACGGCAGGTTCGGCCATGGACGGGGTTTGGAACCGGTCGCGATGATGACGTGCGTACAGGTGAATTTCCGGGCTTCGTCCCCGGTGACGGCAATCGTGTATTCCCCGTTTTCAAACCCGGCAAACGAGCCGGTGCCGTTGAAGTAGGTGATCTTGTTCTTGCGGAACAGGAAAGCGATCCCGTCGTTGTTCTGGCGGACAATCGAAGCGCGGCGCGTCTGCATCTGGCCGATGTTCATATCCACGCCGATCATTTCGACGCCGAAATTCGCCAGTCCGTCTTTCGCCAGTTCGTAATGTGCCGACGATTCCAGGAGCGCCTTGGAAGGGATGCAGCCCACGTTCGTGCAGGTGCCTCCCAGCGCGGGCTTGTTGTCGATTTTCCAGTCGTCGATGCATACCGTTTTCATGCCGAGCTGGGCGGCGCGGATCGCGGCAATATAACCGCCCGGCCCTCCCCCGATTACCGCCACATCGAAATCAACGCTCATCGTCTTTTCCTTTCGTCACCGTCAGAATGATTACAGGTCCAGCAACAGGCGTGCCGGGTCTTCCAGTGTTTCCTTGATTGTCCTGAGTGCCAGGACCGCTTCACGGCCGTCGATCAGGCGATGGTCGTAAGACAGCGCCAGGTAATTGATCGGACGGATGACGATCTGGCCGTTTTCGACGACAGGCCGTTCCGTCGTCGCATGGATGCCTAAAATGGCGGCCTGCGGCGGGTTGATGATCGGCGTCGACAAAAGCGACCCGAATACGCCGCCGTTGGAAATCGAGAAGGTGCCACCCGTCAGGTCTTCCAGCGTCAGCTGGCCGTCGCGCGCCTTGATCGACAGTTCATTGATTTTCTTTTCGATTTCGGCAATCGTCATCAGGTCGGCATCGCGCATGATCGGCACGACCAGTCCGCGCGGCGAACTGATGGCAATGCCGATATCGTAATACCCGTGATAGACGATATCGTTCCCGTCGATTGACGCGTTCACGACCGGGAAGCGTTTCAGGGCGGCAATCGCGGCTTTGACGAAGAAAGACATCAGGCCGAGCCGGACGCCGTGTTCCTTTTCGAACTGCTCACCGAACTTGCGGCGCAAATCCAGCACCGGCTGCATGTTCACTTCGTTAAACGTCGTGAGTGACGCGGTCTGTTGCTGCGACTGGATCAGCCGTTCGGCAACACGTGCACGCAAGCGGCTCATCGGGACACGGTTTTCCGTGCGGTTCGTCGCCCCGTATACCGTCTGCTGCCCGGTCGAACCGGATGGCGTGTAAGCCGTACCGGCCGGAGGCGCCACGCGGCGTGTGGCCTGCTCGATGGCCTTTTCGTCTTCAGCGAAATCGGTTCCCTTCGCTTCCCATGCCCGTTCCACATCCTTCTTCGTGATGCGGCCATCCTTGCCGGTGCCGACGACGGAGGTCTCATCCATGCCCAGTTCCGCCATCATGCGCGCAGCGGCCGGCATGACGATGCCGGACGGGTAATCGGCCGGGTCGGGCATGTCGCGTTCACTGTCGAAAGCGGCGATTTCCGAATCCTCTTCCTTTTCCAGCCGGGCTGGCGGATCGACGGGAACCGCCTTGGCGCTGACCGAAACGGCAACAGGCTCGGCAGCCGGAGCGGAAGCGAACAGTTCCATCTCACGCGTCTGCGGCGTTGCGGGAGCCGGTGTCGCCGACGCCTTCGCTTCGGTATCGACCGTGGCGATCACTTCACCGGCCACGACGATGCTGCCGTCCTTTTTCAGGATCGACACCAGTACGCCATTGGCCGGGCAAGGCAATTCGAGAACGACCTTGTCGGTTTCGATATCGACCAGGTTTTCATCCAGGGCGACCGCTTCGCCTTCTTTCTTGTGCCATTGCAAAAGCGTGGCTTCCGTTACCGATTCCGATAACTGGGGGACTTTCACTTCGAGAACCGCCATATTTTTCTCCATCTCAAAAATGTTTGGAGTCACATCTTCAAACGTAACCGATTTTTATTGTTTTCTGTTCTTTTGTTCTTTTCTGCTTCTTTTCAACGCACCAGCACCATACTGCCCGGTTTGCCGAATGCCCCGTTCATCAGCTCTTTCTGTTGTGCCGAATGTTTCTGGAAATAGCCGACAGCAGGCGAAGACGACGCGGGACGGGCGACAAAGGACAGTTTCTGCCCCGTCTGCAGGCAATCGAAAACAGGTTGCAGCAACTGGAGCCATGCCCCCTGATTCTCCGGTTCATCCTGAACCCAGATGACTTCTTCGGCCTTCGGATATTTTTTCAGCTCGTCGGACAGCATGGCACCCGGGAACGGATACAGTTCCTCAAGCCGGACAATCGCCACGTCGTCCTTCTTGCGCTCGGTACGGGCATGTGCAAGGTCGTAATAGATACGGCCGGTGCACAGCAAAACGCGTTTGACCTTCTTCGCGTCGATCGCCGTATCGACTTCGCCGAGAACCGGCCTGAACGCGCCATCCGCGAGTTCTTCCAGCGGCGAGGCGGCATCCTTGTGCCTGAGCAGCGATTTCGGCGTCATGACGATCAGGGGCTTGCGTTGCATCCGGAGCATCTGGCGGCGCAGGACATGGAAAATCTGCGAAGCCGTCGTTGGCTGGACGACCGACATATTGTTGTCCGCACACAGTTGCAGGTAGCGTTCAAGGCGCGCCGAGGAGTGTTCCGGGCCCTGCCCTTCATACCCGTGCGGCAAAAGCATCACCAGTCCGCAGATACGTCCCCATTTGGCTTCGCCGGAACTGATGAACTGGTCGATCACGACCTGCGCACCATTGGCGAAATCGCCGAACTGCCCTTCCCACAAGGTCAGGGTATTCGGTGCGGATGTCGCGAAACCGTATTCGAACGCCAGGGCCGCCTCTTCGGACAGTGGCGAATTGATCACCGTAAAACTGGCCTGGTCCTTCGAGACGTTCTTCAGTGGCACATACTTGCCTGCGCCTGAAATGACCCGTTCCTGATCGTGCAGGACAGCGTGGCGGTGCACGAACGTGCCGCGTTCGGAATCCTCGCCCGCCAGCCTGACCGAAAAACCGGCCGATACCAGCGACGCATAGGCCAGATGTTCCGCCATGCCCCAGTCCACCGGCAATTCCCCCTTGCCCATCAGCGCACGGTCATGGATGACCCTCTCCACCAGCGGATGCAACGTCAGCCAGTCCGGCATCGTCGTAATGCGTTCGGCCAGCCGTTTCAGTTCCCCTACCGGCATGGCCGTGTCGGCATCTTCCGACCAACCCTGTTTTTTCAGGATCGGCTGCCATTCGATTGCCGACTGGCTCTTCATATTCGAAATGACCGGATTGACGATCGGCGTGCCCGCATCCATCCGGGCACGATAACCGGCCACCAGCGCATCGGCATCCGCCGCCCGGATGACGCCCTGCCTGACCAGTCTGTCCACGTACAGGCTGCGCACACCCGGATGCGTCGCGATCTTCTTGTACATCAAGGGCTGCGTCATCGCAGGCGTATCCTGCTCGTTATGGCCCAGCTTGCGGTAACAGACGATATCGACGACCACGTCTTTCCTGAATTCCATCCTGAAATCCAGCGCGATCTGCGTCGCCAGCACGACCGCTTCCGGATCGTCGCCGTTCACGTGCAAAATCGGTGCCTCGATCATCTTCGCCACGTCCGTGCAATACAGCGACGAACGCGATTCGCGCACGTCCGAGGTCGTAAACCCGATCTGGTTGTTCAGGACGATATGCACCGTGCCGCCGGTGCTGTACCCGCGCGTTTGCGCCATGTTCAGCGTTTCCATCACGACGCCCTGCCCGGAGAAAGACGCGTCGCCATGCACCAGCACCGGCAAGACCTGCGAACCGTCCGGGTCGTCACGGTGGAACATGCGTGCCTTCGCCGAGCCTTCCACGACCGGATCGACGATTTCCAGATGCGACGGGTTGAACGCCAGCGAGAGATGGACAGGGCCTCCCGGCGTCGAGATGTCGCGCACGAAACCCTGATGGTATTTCACGTCACCCGCAGGCAATTCGATATCCGGCAGGCCGCCCTCGAATTCCGCGAACAAATCGTTCGGCATCTTGCCCATGATATTGACGAGGACGTTCAACCGGCCGCGATGCGCCATGCCCAGCACGATTTCCTGTATTCCCTTCGTTCCTGCCCGCTGGATCACTTCATCGAGCGATACGATGAAACTTTCGCCACCTTCCAATGAAAAGCGTTTCTGCCCGACATAACGGGTATGCAGGTAACGCTCCATGCATTCGGCCGACGTCACCCGTTCAAGGATATGGCGCTTTTCTTCCGGTGAAAACGACGGTGTCGCCTGAATCGATTCCAGCCTCTCCTGCATCCAGCGCTTCTGGGCGTGGTCGGTGATGTACATGAACTCGGCACCGATGGAACGGCAGTAGGTTTCGCGGAGCATCTGCACCAGTTCGCGCAGTGTCGCCGTTTCCCGTCCGAAGTAGGTATTGCTGATATTGAAAACCAGATCCATGTCCGTATCGGTGAAACCGTAAAAGGACGGTTCCAGCTCCGGGATCTGCGGCCGTTCATGCCGCTCCAGCGGATCGAGTCTTGCCCAGTACGTGCCGAGGAAACGGTATGCCGCCGTCATCTGCTGCGCCGCAATGCGCTTGCGGTCCAGCTCGGCGTTACCTTTCGGCACCAGTATCTTGAACGGGGAATGCCTTGCGCGTTCCGCATAGGCCGCGACGACCGGGCCATGACGGACGTCCGAACGGCTGCTGCCGTCGACGGCAGGCACGTTTTGCATTGAATTGAAATAGGCGCGCCAGTTTTCGGGAACGCTGGCGGGATTGTCCAGATACGCTTCGTAAAGCTCTTCCACGTAAGGCGCGTTGCCTGCAAACAGGTACGAATTGTCGCTGTATTCCTGCATCATGATGAAACCCTCCGTTGCGACCGGAACATGGAAACCCATTTCAGAAGAAACGTTCTTTCCCGTCGCCTGCGCCTGTCTTGTGGACAGGCCGAAACCCGCTATCCCTGCCAACGTCGCCGTCAGGCAGAAAATCACGGTCACATGGTGAAATTATAACCCGGTAAAGGCTCCCGAAGCGTTTGCTACAGAGTGTAAGCCGATAAAAATCTATCCTCGCATATCTTCCGGAAAAGTCATTGACCCCTCGCAACAGGTCGATTGTGTTTTACAAATCCCTGTTTAAACGCCTGTTTTCATTCCGCATTCATAAACAGTTTTCAGTTTGTTTCTGAATGGGAAAAAGCTGCAACCGATTTTTCGCCAAACCTTGACCGACCTCATTTCCCGTCAGACAGGTTTTCCATCTCTTCCTTTTATCAAAGATTTTCACGATTCCCTTTTTTGCCGTCATGCGCGTTGATTTTTCACATTTTCAGAAATGTTGCCCTCATTAACCTGTTTTCATCCGTCAACTTTTATGAAGCCGATCATGGAACATTCCCTTTCCTCCAGGAACCCTGAAAGCCGGCGATTGCCACGCCAGCCTCTTTCCCTGCAGGCGATTGCTGAAATCCATGGGTTGGACGACACGACCCTTTCACCGAAACGGTTGCCTCTCCTTCTGAATCACATTACCCGGAGCTGGAGCGGCAAAAGCCTTATTCTCGGACTTTGCCTTTGCACGGCAAGCGGCATCGCACAGGCCGAATACATGGCCGAGGGAACCTATAATGCCGCCGTGACCGGCACCGGCCATTCGATCTGGAATGCCAGCGGTACCGAGCAGACATACAATTTCAATCAGGGTGCCCTTCTTGAAAACCCCGGCGTCGGCGTCTCACCGGTCAATGTGGACGGGAAACTCCACATCAACGTCGGTCAGGACCAGTCACTTACCCTCCACTCGACGGATGCCTACGAGCCGGTCAATATCGACCCGAACGGCGAACTGGCCATCACAGGCGGCCACCTCAACATTGAAGCGTCCACTGGCGGGAGCAATGACCGGGTCGCCATCCGCATGGACAGCGGCGGCAAACTGACCATCGACAACCAGTCATTGACGATAGACAAGGCGTCTGAAGCGGCCTTCAACATCCAGGAAGCGTCCACCCTTTCCGTCAGGAACAGCGGCGACTTTTCCATCACGAATGCCTGGCGCGGCATCGGCATCCAGACCCGGTCTGCAGGTTCCACTCCGACCATGACGGTCGAATCCGAAAACATCAGCATCGACGCCAGCCTGGATAAAGGGGGAGCCGTCTACATGATGGCCTACAATGTCCCTGGCACACATACCGAACTCTCATTGGCCG
>JAEYIG010000228.1 GCA_023409175.1 Pseudomonadota bacterium | reverse complement strand
GCCGTCGGGCACGGTTCGCCCTGTTTTTTCACGGCCAGATCGGCCAGTGTGGTACCGTTCAGATAGTCCGTCATGACATGGTGCAGCCCTTCCCAGAAATGGACGGTAGAGCAGCTGTCGTAACGGGGACAGGAATTCGGCGTTTCCTCAAGACAGGCGACGCAGGCAAACGTCCCTTCGATCGGCCGGAGGATTTCGGCGATGGTATATTTTTCAGGCGTTTTCGCAAGTTTGTAACCGCCCTGCGGGCCCCTGACACTATGGATCAGGCCGGACTTGGAAAGCGAGGTCGCGATCTGTTCAAGGTATTTGGGCGAAATGGACTGACGCTGTGTAATGTCTTTGAGCGAGGTATAAGCTTCGTTGCCGTTTTGGACAAGGTCGATCATAAATCGCAGGGCATAACGTCCTTTGGTTGAAATTTTCATTTTTCTGGGCTCCGTTATAGTGCCGGATAGGGGCCGGTTGTTAAGATGAAGCTATTATACACATTTCCTATATGAAACGTGGGTATTTTAAACGTAATGATGAAACCGTTTTTTTTTCAAAGAATGGAAAAGTCCTCGAGAGGAAGTGATTTCAGGAAATGTTTATATGAAACAGGTACTTGCAATTTAAAATGATCTTGTTGAAAGTGTTGGAAAATTGCCATTGGGAAAAGCTCGAAGTGAAGGGATGCCTGCAAAAAAGAGGGAAAATGAAAGGGAAAAAAGGCTGGAAACGCTTGAAACCGCCAGGAAGGATGAGGTAAAATAAAACCACGGGGACCTGATGGAGACACCACGGGTGTCTTGAAAAACCATCAAAAACCCCATACGCGGCTACCAAGGCCGCGTTTCATTTTGGCCTTTCCCCCGGCTTTCCCCGTGTCGGTTTTTTCTTCTCCTTTTATTCCTGTTTCAGCCAGCGTTCCAGCACGCTTTTGAGGCGGACGACGTCTATCGGTTTGGCGATGTGTTCGTTCATGCCCGCGCGTCGCGTTTTCTCGATGTCTTCGGCAAAGGCATTCGCCGTCATGGCGAGGATAGGCAGGGTCTTGACGTCCCACCGGTTCAGGGCACGGATCTGCCGGGTGGCTTCACAGCCGTCCATCACGGGCATTTGCATGTCCATCAGGACCAGGTCGTAAAACCCTTCGGCTGCCGTTGCCATTTTGTCGAGGGCGACCTGTCCGTTTTCGGCAGTGTCGGTTTCGATGCCCATCATGCCGATCAGTTCGGTCGCGATTTCCATGTTGAGAGGATTGTCTTCGACAATGAGGGCGCGTTTGCCGGCCAGCGGGACGCTGGCGGCAGCCGTTTCTGAAGGTATGTTCTCCGCGTCAGGGAGGTTTTTGCCCATGAATTTTTTGAGGGTATAAACCAGACGGGATTTCAGGAGCGGTTTCTGGATGAAGTCGTCGATGCCGGCGTTGCGGGCTTCCGTTTCGAATTCAGACCAGTCATATGCCGACAGCAGGATGATGGTGATGTTCGGCCCGACGATTTTCCGGATTTCCCGGGCGGTCTCGATCCCGTTCATGCCCGGCATCTGCAGGTCGATGATGGCGGCGAAATAATCGTTGCCGCCCTCATGGTGTCCGGAAATTTTCCGGAGGGCTTCTTCACCTGAAGTCACCCATTCACTGTCCATGCCGATCTCGTTCAGCCGGCGGCATGTGTTCTCACAGACGATGGTATCGTCATCGACGACCAGTACCGGCAGGCAGGGCAGTGTATCGAACGTGTGCGCCGTTTCGGCAAGCCGCAGCGGCAGGGTCGCGGTAAAGGTGGTGCCTTTGCCGTATTCGCTTTTGACCTCGATCTCGCCGCCCATGATTTCGACGATGTTTTTGGCAATCGCCATGCCGAGGCCGGTTCCCTGGACGGACATGATCGACGCTTCATTGGCGCGTTCGAAGGGTTCGAAGACCTTTTCGAGGAAATCCGGCGTCATGCCGATGCCGTTGTCTGTGAAAACGAATTTGTACAGCCCGAATCCCCTTTCGCGCCCGGGCAACTGGTGAATGTCGAATACGATGTGGCCGGATTCCGGTGTGTATTTGATCGCGTTGGTCAGGAAATTCAGCAGTACCTGCTGTATGCGCTGGGTGTCACAGACGACCCATTCCTTCTGGAGTTCGAACAGGTGGATGTCGAAACGGTGCCTTTTCTTTTTCAGGTCCGGCTGGATCATCGACATCATGGACTGGATCAGGTCGCCCAGATGGACTTCTTCCTCTGCCAGGACGATGCGTCCGCTTTCGATTTTCGCCATATCGAGCACTTCATTGATCAGGGAGAGCAAGAGGCGTGACGACGTCGTGATTTTCTGGAGGCAGTCCGAGAGGCGTTCGGTATTGTGCAGATGCGTCCCCGCGATGGCGGTCATGCCGATTATCGCGTTCATCGGGGTACGGATGTCGTGGCTCATCCTGGACAGGAATTCCGATTTTGCCCTGTTGGCGACGTTTGCGGCATTCAGGGCATCCTGAAGCAGCTGTTTCTGCTGTTTTTCCTTCCGGATTTCCGTGATGTCGATGCGGGAAACAAGCAGGATGTTCCGGCCCCTGTCGTAATAGCTGTAGCGGATTTTCTTGTAGGCCAGCCGGTTGTCTTCCTGTACCTGCGTGTAAATGACGTATTCGCCATCGGCAGCCATCTTCTCGAGGACGTGGTCGAGCCTCATGGCATGGATCACTTTTTCACGGTCGCCAGCCAGACAGTGTGCCATGTTGTACGTGACCATTTCATGCGTGTAGTCCGTCCCGACGACAGGAGGAAGGGGCGTACCCGATTTGAAATTGGCCGAATACATCACGTAACTGTTATTGTCGGCTTCGAGATAGACAATGTAATCGTATTCCTGCCTGACAGCCGTTTCGATAATGCTGTTGCGCTTTTCGGAATTGACGCACCGGCTCCAGAACAGGACAGTCCCGGTTGAACCGTTATCGGGAGTGAAGGCCTGGCAGAACGTCTCGTGCCATTCAAAGCCGGAAGCGTCCGCATACAGTCGCATGTCGAAATGCTTGCGTTTCGTTTCACTTGCCGCCAGCGTCCGCAAGGCATCGGGTGACACTTCGAGCAGACATTTTTCACGGTCGGCAACGACAATGTGGCGTTCGAGATAGTGCCGGATCAGTTCCGAAAAATCCCGTTCGCTACCGGTCATTTCAGGGGTCATGGTGTCATGCCAGATCCTTGTCCTGAACGTGCCAAGGTCGATCTCCCAGATCGAATCCGACATCGGACGCAGGCTGTCGATCAGGTTGGCGGTTGTCAGGGCACTTTCCATAGTCATTTTTTTTCGTTCGTTGAAAAGGGCATTACACCATTGGGGTCCCGAAAACGCGGGTAACCCTGTGAGCGGTTTCCGGAAGGACGTTTACATTATGCCATCATTAAACGGGATGTTTCAGATTTATTGCTTTCTGGAAATATAACCCATAGGCATGTATGGAAAATCTGACAGTCAAAGGCGGCAGGCCGGTTGGATGGCCTGTCAGCAGTCCTGTTTTTGTCATATCCGGTCGGGTCTGAAATGGCTGTGCCTTTTTGGCGGGAGTCAGGGCTTGCCAGTGCCTTTTTCCTTTCGTGCGGTTTCGGCTTTTTGTGCCCACTGCTCTGACAGGGTCTTGTCGGCCGGGATGTGCTGCCAGCCGTGTTGATAGATTTTCGAGAGCTTTTCCATGGCTTTT
>JAEYIG010000225.1 GCA_023409175.1 Pseudomonadota bacterium | reverse complement strand
ATATCGGGGGATATCCGATGCATTTCGCTTTCAATCCAGTTTTCGACTTCTTTCATCAATTCATCTGGCGCACGGCCTTTGGGGTCGATGGCTTTACCGATTGAAACGGTAATCATACCCGGTTTTTTGATGAACGAATTTCTAGGCCAGCATTCCCCGGCATTCAAGGCAATGGGAACGACAGGCGCTCCGGATTCGACGGCCAGACGCGAACCGCCGTTCAGGTATTTCCCTTTCTTCCCGACGGCCGTACGGGTTCCCTCTGGAAAGATAACGACCCATTGTCCGTTTTTCAGACGTTGGCTCCCTTTACGGACCAGCTGTCGGATGGCGCTGACTCCCTGACTTCTGTCAATCGGAATGTTGCGCATGAGGGCGAGTGCCCAGCCGAAAAAAGGAATGTATAACAGTTCCTTTTTCAGGACAAAAGAAAGCGGTTTTGGTGGAACCGCAATCAGGAAAATGGTTTCCCAGGCAGACTGGTGTTTGGATAGCAGAATGGACGGTACCTCCGGCAGGTTTTCACGGCCGATGACCTGATAGTCGATACCGCATATCACTTTGGCAAGCCAGACGGTTATCACATTCCAGCGGGTAGCGATGTAAAAACGCTTCGGAAAAGGAAGCCAGAGAGTCAGAAAACAGACACATGCCCAAATGGGGGTAAAGACGACCTGGGCAATGCCAAAACAGAGGGAACGCAGGAACAGGCTTAGTTTACGCAATGAAATCTCCCGGAAAATTCAGGAAGGGGCTTGCTCCGGTTTCTGTAATGATTCGGTATTTCACGGTGTTTCCTGAGAAGGTTTTTCCTTCTGTTCCAAAGTTGCCACTTCCGGGGTCAGCAAATAATCCACTACAGCCGAAAGATTATCGAATACGATTGTTTTGGGGGGGAGGCCACCATTTTCAAGCGTCTGTTTCCCTTTTCCGGAAAGAACGAGAATGGGAGTGCAGCCAGCAAGGAACGCGGCTTGCAAATCCCGCAGAGAATCGCCTACAGATGGCACTTCATCCAGTTTGATCTCATAACGTTCAGATATGGAGCTGAACATGCCCTGACGCGGTTTGCGGCAGTCGCAATTGTCACTGGCGGTATGGGGACAGAAAAAAATGGCTTCGATCATCCCGCCCGCCGCTTTGACGGCCGCCTGCATTTTCTGGTGGATGGCATTTAAGGTCATGATGTCGAAAAAACCCCGGCCAAGACCGGACTGGTTTGTCGCAACGACGACTTTGTATCCCGCTTTTGTCAAACGGGCAATCGCTTCGAGTGAGCCGGGAAGGGCAATCCATTCATCAGGAGTTTTGATGAATGAATCGGAATCTTCATTAATCACGCCATCGCGGTCCAGAATAATGAGTTTCATAACCTGTTCCCTGAATTAAGAGGCATTAAGAAGCCAGTTTTGAAATGTCGGCGACCTGATTCATCATCGTGTGCAACTGTTTCAGCAAGGCGATGCGGTTGTTGCGCAGTTTCTGGTCGTCTGCCATAACCATGACATTGTTGAAAAAAGCGTCGACGTTATCGTGCAATTGGGCCATGGTTTTCAGTGTACCAGTATAATCGCCGGCCGCAAATTTCTCATCGGCCTTCGGTTTGACTGCCATCATGTCGGTAAACAGTTTCTTTTCGCTGTCTTCGACCAGGACGTTTGGCTGTACCTGTCCGGTATTGACGTCCGATTTCTTGAGGATGTTCGTAATACGCTTGTTCGCAGCGGCCAGAGATGCTGCCTCAGGCATTTCGGCAAAGGCGCGGACAGCATCCAGCCTGTCGATGAGGTTATCGAAACGATCCGGGTTCTGGGAGAGGACTGCCTCGATTTCGACAGGAGTGTAGCCACGGTCGCGCAATATGCCTCGCAGACGGTCCATGAAGAAAGCGATCACACCTTCGGTCGGGTCTTTCAGGGTAGCATTCGTTGAAAGGATACTGACTGTTTCAGCGAGTGTTTCGCGCAGGGACAGCGGCAGTTTTTTCTCGATCAGGATACGCAGGAATCCGAGTGCATGACGGCGTAATGCGAATGGGTCCCTGTCACCGGTCGGTTGCAGGCCGATACCCCAGATTCCGACGAGTGTTTCCATTTTGTCGGCAAGTGCAATGGCCGTTCCGGTAGGGGTTGTCGGCAGTACATCGCCGGCAAAGCGGGGCATGTAGTGTTCCTGTGCCGCCAGCGCCACTTCTTCGTGCTCGCCATCGTGACGGGCGTAATAGGTGCCCATGATGCCTTGCAGTTCAGGAAATTCGCCGACCATTTCAGTCAACAGGTCGGCCTTGGCCAGTTGCGCGCCACGGTCAACGAGTTGTTTGTCATAGCCGAGCTTGCCGGCAATGAAAACGGCCAGCTGTCGGACTCGGGCCATTCGTTGGGCCAGTGTGCCAAGCTTGTTGTGGTAAACGACGTTGGCCAATCCTGGCAGCCGGTCTTCGAGTTTTTTCTTTTTATCCTGTTCGAAGAAGAAACGGGCATCCGACAGGCGAGGGCGTACGACACGTTCGTTGCCACTGATGATACGTTGAGGCGTATTGGTTTCCATATTGGAAACGATCAGAAAACGCGAACGCAAACGGCCGGAAGCGTCTGTCAGGGCAAAGTATTTCTGGTTTGTCTGCATCGTCAGGATCAGGCATTCCTGCGGGACTTCGAGGAATGTGTCCTCAAAATTGCATTCGTAAACGATGGGCCATTCAACCAGAGCGGTCACTTCATCCAGAAGTGATTCGGGCATCAGGACTTTGTCTCCTTTTGCTTTTTCATTCAGCATTGCACGGATGCGTTCTTTCCGGGACTGGAACCCTGGAATGACCTTGCCGCGTGTTTCGAGGGTAACGGCATAGTAATCGGCAGCCAGAATGCCGATGTCGCCGTCGGAAAGGAAACGGTGTCCGTGTGTGGTACGTCCGGCTGACAGGCCCAGGAGGGTAATCGGGACGACGTTTTCACCGTGCATGGCAATGAACTCGTGGACCGGACGGACGAATTCAACAGTTTCGCCATCCGGGCGCTGGTACGTCATCATTTTCGGGACGGGCAGGTCGTGTGCCGCTTTTTCCACCGCTTTCTGCAAGGCACTTGCCAGTGGCAACCCGGCGGCGGTGTAGGTATAAAAGAAGCTTTCGTTCTTGCCGTCCGGGGCTTTTTCCAGTTTGTCGAGGTCAATGTCCGGAATATTCAATGCAGCCAGTTTCTTTTTAAGGGGGGCAGTCGGATTGCCGTCGGCATCCAGTGCGACGGAAACAGGCAGGACTTTCTGGCGGACTGTCTTGTCAGGAGATACGTCACGGACGTCGGTGATGGTGACGGCCAGACGTCGGGGAGTCGCGTAGATAGTCGTTTTGGACGACTCGTTTAAAAAATCTTCCTGTCTGAGACTGTTTTCAATGGTATTAGCAAACGAATCGGCCAGTTTCATCAATGCCTTCGGAGGCAATTCTTCTGTCAAAAGTTCAACTAGCAGGGTCTGGTTCATATTAAAGCCTTTTGCTTTTTGAGCGGTAATCCGCTCGGTAATTCATACGGGTCAGTTCAATATCCGGCTTATGCAATTTTCCGGTGATCGCTGCACATCGGGAAACCCAGCGCTTCGCGGGACTCGTAATAGCCTTGTGCCACCATGCGTGACAGGGTCCGGATACGGCCGATATAGGCTGCCCGTTCGGTAACGGACAGGGCACCGCGTGCGTCCAGCAGATTGAACGTATGTGCCGCTTTCAGAATGTTTTCGTAAGCGGGTAAGGTCAATTTTTCTTCGATCAGCCGTTTGGCTTCGGTTTCGTAGTTGGTGAACAGGGTGAACAGGAAGGGGACGTTGGCCTGTTCGAAGTTGAAGGCGGACTGTTCCACTTCGTTCTGATGGTATACATCGCCGTAAGTCAGGTATTTCTTGACGCCACGGTCCGTCCATTCCGTCCAGACAAGGTCATAGACGTTTTCGACGCCCTGAAGGTACATCGCCAGACGTTCAAGGCCGTAAGTGATTTCGCCGAGAATCGGATGGCAGTCGATACCGCCGACTTGCTGGAAATAGGTGAACTGGGTCACTTCCATACCATTTAACCAGACTTCCCAGCCGAGCCCCCATGCACCAAGGGTAGGATTTTCCCAGTCGTCTTCGACGAAACGGACGTCGTTCTGTTTCAGGTCAAGGCCTAACGCTGCAAGGGAGCCCAGGTACAGGTCGAGGATATCTTCCGGAGCGGGTTTTAAGACAACCTGAAACTGGTAATAATGCTGCATCCGGTTCGGGTTTTCACCGTAACGGCCGTCCTTGGGACGGCGGGATGGCTGTACGTACGCCGCTCTCCATGGTTCGGGGCCAATGGCCCGCAAAAAGGTTGCCGTGTGCGACGTACCGGCACCGACTTCCATATCGTATGGCTGAAGGAGGGCGCAGCCTTGTTGGCTCCAGTATTGTTGAAGCGTAAAGATGATTTGTTGAAAAGTGATCATGTCCGTTTTCCTGTTCCCATAAACCGAACGAATCGGGGGAAATTTTGCATAAGGAGAAATTCTAGCCGTTTTATGCGTCAAGGGGAATTGAATGGCAGCTTCAAGTCCGTTTTCAGAACCGGATTGTCTGAAATTTTCAGCACAATCGTTTATAAGGCTGGCGAAAACGTCATATGAGAAATGTTTTTGACGGTACGGCGCCGAAAGTGGAATTCATACAAAAAAAGCGCGGCTGTTTATAATGCCGCGCTTTTTTTGACAAGCCGGTTATCGTGTTTCCTTGTGATAACGGGTGATGCGTTCGACTTCGTTTTTTGAACCGAGGAAAACAGGAACGCGCTGATGCAGTTTTTCGGGAACGACGTCCAACAACGGAATCAGGCCATTGGTCGCCGCGCCACCCGCCTGTTCGACGATGAATGCCATCGGGTTGGCTTCGTAAAGCAGACGGATACGGCCGCCCTGTTCGATGTTGCGTTCATCGGAAGGGTACATGAAGATGCCGCCACGGTTCAGGATACGGTGCATGTCGGTCACCATTGATGCAACCCAGCGCATGTTGAAATCTTTTTTCAGGGGGCCGCCTTTGCCGGCCTGCATTTCCTCAAAATAGCGTTTGACAGGAGGGAACCAGCGACGGGCATTCGATGCGTTGATGGCGTATTCGCTGGTGTCTTCCGGAATTTGCATGTTTGCTTGCGTCAGTACCCATGAACCCATTTCACGGTCGAGCGTAAAGCAGTGAACGCCTCGTCCGGTCGTCAGAATCAGCAGGGTTTGCGGGCCATACAGGGCATAACCGGCGGCGATTTGCTGGCGTCCTGTCTGCAGGAAATCCTTTTCGTCGGCGTCAGTCTTGTCTTCAGGCATTTTCAGCACGGAAAAAATGGTGCCGATGGAAACGTTGACGTCGATGTTGCTGGAACCGTCAAGAGGATCGAACAGGAGAAGGTAGCTTCCGTGAGGATAGGTTTTGGAAATAGGATGGATGGTTTCCATCTCTTCGGAAGCCATCGCGGACAGGTGACCGCCCCACTCATTGGATTCGAGCAGGATTTCGTTGGAAAGGATATCCAGCTTCTTCTGGACTTCACCCTGGACGTTTTCGGTTTCGTTACTGCCCAGGATATTGCCCAGGGCACCCTTGCCGACGGAGTGGCCGATGGTTTTGCAGGCGCGTGCGACGACTTCCAGAAGCAGGCGCAATTCTTCAGGCACTGTGCCGTAGCGGCGGTTTTCCTCAATCAGGTGTTGTGTCAGGCTGACTCGTTTCTGTCTCATTTCTTTCTCGTTTTTTCGTTTTAAGCTGACAATGTTTTATTGATGATTTCGCGCGTGTCGCGGGACAATTCCTGTTTTGAAACGTGTTTCAGGGCCTGTTCTGCCGATTGGCGCAATGATGGAACATAGCGTTTGTACTGATCCATACATCTGGCGAGGCGGGCGGCGACTTGTGGGTTGATCCTGTCGAGTTCCAGCAGGTATTTTGCCCAGAATTCATAACCGCTCCCATCTTCAGCATGAAATTGTGCCATATTGTTGTGACAAAAGCCAAAGATAAGGCTTCGGGCACGGTTAGGATTCCTGAAGGTGAAGGCCGGATGTTCCATCAGCTCGCGGATGGAGTCGATGGATGTCGTCGGAGACGTGGATTGCAGCGAGAACCATTTGTCGATGACAAGAGGTTCGTTTTCATATTCCTGGTAGAAATGGTTCAGCAATTCTTTCACTTCCGGCAACTTTTGCATGCATCCTGAGTGGACAAGTGAGGTCAGGGCAGAAAGCCTGTCGGTCATATTGTTTGCCTGATGGTACTGGTTGATTGCCATTTGGCAGGTATCGGTTTTATCGGTAAGCAGCAGGTAAGACAAGGCAAGGTTTTTCAATGCGCGTTTGCCCGCGTCCTGTGGAACCGGGCGGTATTCCCCATCTGTCCGGTTATCTTTATAAACCTGCTTCCATTCTTTTTCGAGTTCAGTGGCGAGGGCCTTGCGCATGAACTGACGTGCCTGATGGATTGCACGTGGATCGACTTCATCCATTTTTTCCGCGATCATCGTTTCGCTCGGTAACGTCAATGCCAGTTCACGCAAGGCCGGGTCCAGTGATGTGTTTGTCAGGACAGAGCGGAAGGCTTCGATAAAGGGCTTGTCCAGTGTCAGCGCCCTGTTTTCGCGAATGGCCTGTGTCATGTCCAGCAGGCGACGCATGGCGAGTCGTTGTCCGGCTTCCCATCGGTTGAAACTGTCAGAGTCGTTCGAAAGCAGGTGCAGCAGTTCCTCATCTGACTGGTCGAATTCCAGAATGACAGGAGCCGAAAAATTGCGCAGGGCGGATATGACCGGTTTTTCCGGGACATTCACCAAGGTAAAGGTTTCCTTTTCTTTGGTCAGTTCCAGTACGCAGGTATCGGACGACGTGGCTGCCCCTTTGAGTTGAACGGGAATGCCTTTGCCGTTCTTGTCCAGCAAGCCGATGGCAACGGGGATCAAGTATGGTTTCTTGTCGGACTGCCCGGGTGTTGATGGACAGCTCTGGGACAATGTCAGTGACAGTGTTTTGTTTTGGCTGTCATAGTCGCTTTCCAGTTTGACACGTGGGGTTCCCGCCTGGCTGTACCAGAGTTCGAATTGTGACAGGTCGCGGCCATTGGCATCGGCCATGGCCGCGAGAAAATCGGCACATGTCACGGCATTACCGTCATGGCGTTCGAAATACAGGTCGATGCCTTTTTTGAAGCCATCGCGTCCCAGTAATGTCTGGTACATGCGGACGACTTCCGCCCCTTTTTCGTAAATCGTGACGGTATAGAAATTATTGATTTCCTGATATGAATCGGGACGGACCGGATGGGCCATTGGGCCGGCGTCTTCAGGAAACTGTACCTGACGGAGAGTGCGCACATCTTCAATCCGTTTGACGGCACGTCCGGATTCGCTTCCGGTCAAATCGGCGGAAAATTCCTGATCACGGAAGACAGTCAGGCCTTCTTTGAGGGACAGCTGGAACCAGTCGCGGCAGGTCACCCTGTCGCCTGTCCAGTTGTGGAAGTATTCATGGCCGACAACGGATTCGATGTTGGCGTAGTCCTGATCGGTTGCGATGCGCGGGTTGGCCAGGACGTAACGGGTATTGAAAATATTCAGTCCCTTGTTTTCCATCGCGCCCATGTTGAAATCGCTGACGGCGACGATCATGAAACGATCAAGGTCAAGCTCGAGTCCGAAACGGCTCTCATCCCAGGCGATGCTGTGTTTCAGGGATTCCATCGCATGTGGCGTCTTGTCGAGATTGCCGTCTTCCACCCAGACCTGCAAAAGGGCATTACGGCCATCAGCCAGTTTGAAAGTCTCTTCCTGACAGACCAGTTTGCCGGCTACGAGCGCGAACAGATAGGATGGTTTCTTGAAAGGGTCTTCCCATTTGGCGAAGTGACGGCCTTTTGGAAGATCGCCCTGTTCAACCAGATTGCCGTTGGATAGGAGGATCGGATATTTCTTCCGGTCAGCACGGAGGGTAACGGTATAGGTTGCCATCACGTCCGGTCGGTCAGGGTAATAGGTTATTTTCCGGAATCCTTCGGCTTCGCACTGGGTAAAAAAATTGCCGTTGGAAATATACAGTCCCATCAGGGACGTGTTTTTGTCCGGCCTGACAAGTGTGTCGATCTCCAGGGTGACTTTGTCAGGTGCATTTGGGATGCGCAGTTCACCATGATCCAGGGCGTAATCCGATTTTTCCAGTGGCTTGCCGTTCATGATGATTTTGACCAGTTCCAGATCCTGGCCATTCAAAACGATGTCGTGACTGTCTGAAGCCGGATTGTGTCTGAATTCGGTCGTTGCGGTCACGCTGGTGGCGGACGGCGCAAGATCGAAGACAAGGTCGATATGATCGACCAGAAAAGAGGGTGCGGTGTAATCGAGACGATGTATGGTTTCCGGTTGTTGTGTGCTCATTTCGATGTCTGTTTCCAAGGGTGATTTTCGGTTTTTTACGCTTTTCGCGTGTTTTAACGACTGTGCTATTTCATCATTATCCATCAGAATATGTTTTCGTGGATGATGAGGGGCCCCGGTTTCCCCGGATAAACAAAAAGATTCTTTTTACCTCGGGCAAAAAGAATCTTTTCAATTGTCGGCGAGCGTTCAGCTCATGTTCTTTTCAGGCCGCGTTGATCGGGAATGAGTTTTGCGGCGGCTTTTTGTCGAGTTGTACAGTGCCTATATCCGATACGGCTGTTGTGGCCACAAAATGGTTTCTACGGAACTGGTCTTGTGGACGGCTGTCAAGAAACTGTTTGAATTCCCTGCCCACTTCCTCGTGTTTCAATGCAAACTGGACAGTTGCCTTTAAATAACCGAGCTTGCTTCCGCAATCATAACGGACGCCATCGAATTCATATGCAAACACCGGTTCTGTCGCCAGGAGGGATTCAATGGCGTCGGTGAGCTGCAGTTCTCCACCGCTACCGGGACGCAATTTACGCAAATGGGTGAAGATGGTGGGGTTAAGGATGTAGCGGCCGACGACCCCCAGATCGGACGGGGCGTTTTCCGGAGCCGGCTTTTCAACGATATGATGGACTTTCAGCAAATTCCCGTCACGATCGCCTGCAATCATGCCGTAGTCCTTGCTTTTGGCGATGTTGATTTTTTCAACGCCAATGATGCTTTGGCCTTTTTCCATATAAAGCTCGCTCATCTGTCGCATGACAGGGACGTCGGCATCGAGGAGGTCGTCGGCAAGAATGACGGCAAAGGGTTCATCCCGGACCAGCCTGGCTGCACACAGGACGGCATGGCCAAGCCCGAGTGCTTCTGCCTGCCTGACGAAATAGCATTCGACATTTTTTGGCTTGATTTTTTTCAGGACGTCCAGAAGCGTTTGCTTGTTCTTGGCATAAAGTTCGGTTTCAAGTTCGTATGCCTTGTCGAAATGGTCTTCAATGGCCCGTTTGTTGCGGCCGGTAACAAAGATCATCTCCGTGATGCCTGCAGCTGCCGCTTCTTCAACGGCATACTGGATCAATGGTTTGTCCACGACCGGAAGCATTTCCTTGGGACTGGCTTTTGTTGCCGGTAGAAAACGGGTGCCCAGTCCGGCAACGGGAAAGACGGCTTTGGTAACTTTTTCTGGAATCATTTTGGTTCTGCCTTTAACGGTGAATTGCAATTTCCAATGAAGAGAAACAGGTCTTGATTAATGTTGCCGTATTTCAATAAAACCTTTTCGCTTCATTTCAAATTCATAGGGTTCGGATTCTGAGAGGTTACATAATTAAACCATGTCACAAATGGCCCTCACTTTCTGAATAATCCGGATTGGCCCGTGGGATCATTTGCTGTTTCAGTCGATCATCGCATATCCGTCAAAAAGAATTTTGATGATAAGTAAAGCCGATAATGGACATGCTATTGATCCGGTATTTTTTGTTTACTGATGAGTTCGAAAGAATTTTCGTATCGGGTTTTGCTTTTGATTATTGGTAAGCAGACTCTAATACGTGAAGGTCTGAAATGAAGAGCTGTCATGTATATCGGCGACGGGGGCTTGTTGAAGAAGCTAAAGACGGAAGGGGTATTAAAAAAGCCTGCTTTGAGCAGGCTTTTAATGCTGGATACAAAAACTAAAACGGTTTGGCTTGTTTTTTAATTTAATATAAATTAATAATCTGAACCGTCATTATTTAATAAGATATTTGTCTTTGTTTTTCGGGTCGATCCATTTTGGAGCCTTCCCGCGGCCAGACCAGGTTTCTCCGGTTGAAGGGTTACGATATTTTGGTGCGAGAGGCGCACGTACGCGACCGGTTTTCTTCTTGTTCGTAAAACCGAGATCTGCCAGCGTAATGCCGTATTCAGCCATGGTCATTTTGAATTGCGAGATGGCATAGGATAATTCATTCTTGCGCAGTTCTTCCGCTTCATTTTGAAGTTGCTTTATCTGGTCCTGCAACTGTTTGTAAGTAGCCATGATTTGTCCCCGTAGATTGCCCGAATGGTTTTTAAATTCCTTGCACGGAATCTTCACCCCTTCGGACATGTGTTTTAATTGGTAAAATAACAAAATTGTTATTCTTAAGGAAGTATTTTATCTTTACATTTTAAATAAATAAAGCCTTTATTGAATATTTAAACCCCGATTTGTCAGGATTATTCTATTTTTAATCAAGAACTCACTTTTTAACGAGTTAATGGCTTTGATTTAATTGGTATGCAACATAATAGTGGCCCGTCTTTTTATGGGTGGTTTAGAGAAGTCTGTTCCATTGATCAGGACTGATTATCCGGAAAAAACCATTGCGGGCATTTTTACGTGCCAGTTTTAATAGCGCTCTGTCTTTTGTAATAAGACAGTCAGCTCGTGCATCAAAGGCCAGTTCCATGAATTTCTGATCATCTTTATCACTGCAGAGAGGCAGTAAATGGTGATCACGCTTTTCCGGAACTATTAAATGAATGAATTCATCAAACTCGTGTTGTGCACGTACTTTATCGGGTTCATTCAAACCCAGTTTGGGATAATCGAGCACGCGAAGCCATTCTTCGCGGCAGTCTTCGCGCGTGATTACGTGAAATGTTCCGGCTTCGATGGCATCATGGAAATTTTTTATGTCAGGATCGCGAAAGACGAAAAGGTCGAGACAAACGTTTGTGTCCAGTACGACTAAAATGGAGTTCATGAATTTTTTTGATTGGGTTTTATATGCTGATTATTCTATCACCCTCGAAACGCAAGAAATTTTCGGACAAGACAATTGCCGATCCGTTTTTGGAAAAATGCCTGAGTCGCCCGAAGTGGATTTCAAAAGCCGGAAAAATCGCTGATATCATGAGGTCGTACTCTCCTGCAGAACTGGCAAGGCTTTTGAAAGTTTCGGATGCGATTGCCGTAAAGGAAGCCGGTTACTTTGAAGAATGGAATGTTAATGCCGTTCAACCGGAAACGCAGCCCGCAGTACTTTCTTATGACGGTGACGTTTATCGTGCTTTAAATGCTCACGATATGACAGAAAAAGAATGGATATGGCTAGATAGGCATTTACGTATTCTGTCAGCACTTTACGGGATTTCGAAACCTTTCGATTTAATCCAGCCATACCGGATTGAATTTCATACGACAGCCGTCAGGCCAGACGGGAAAAGCCTTTATGATTATTGGCAAAAACCGATAATGGATTCAATTAATGGCGAACTGGAAAAAATGGATGAACCTGTTCTCGTCAATCTCGCTTCGGAAGAATTTTCAAAAGCGGTCGATGTGAAAACCCTGAAAGGGAAAATGATTACTCCTGTCTTTCAGGAAATGCGTCAGGGGGGTGCCAAAGTCATCGGTCTGTATGCAAAAAAAGCCAGAGGACTAATGACGCGTTTTGCGGCAGAAAACGGCATTGTTGCTGTCGAGGGATTGAAAGCTTTCGATGTGGGCGGCTATACCTTTCATGAAGGGGCATCTACTGATTCGGTCTGGGTTTTCCGGCGCTGACCCGTTTTAAACGCTCCCTTGTTTTTTGCGGATTTCTTCCAGAAGTGAATCAGGGCCATCGTGTTCGAGCATGACAACCAGCTGAAGATGCTGATTGACAGCCTCGTTCCAGCTGGCAAAACGCCATTGTGGCTGGATATCATCGGGCAATCCGAAAACCGTTGTTTCGAAGAGTTGTTTCTGACCCATGCCAAACGCATGGTCAATGCCGGTAAAAACAGTCGAAACGGTCAGCTCGTCCACTTGTGTCTGTTCTATTAGCCGGTTTTCCGCCGATTTCATGCCGGAGGCATATTCGGCAAAAGTACAGGGCACAGGTTCCTTATTGACAAGTTTGTAAAAATGCCCTTCCAGCAGGGCGTCTATATTTTCCGGATCCTCGTCGTCTTTATTTGTGTCGTTCATTTTTCAGTTCCTTTTGATGGCGTTATTTTAACGGACAACTGTGCTTTAGTTTTGTTTTTGACCACGTTGTGTATCCTGTTCAGGTTAAAAAGTATCCGACCTGAATAGGCTTGGCTATAATGATCCGGTTGGATGCCTGAATCCGTTTTTTCGCTTAACTCTTGTCGGGAATAAAAATGTCCGTTTATGAAAAGCTCAAAGCACTGAATATTGAATTGCCCCCTGTCGCCAAACCGGTTGCCGCTTACGTCATGTATGTCCGGTCCGGCAATCTTGTTTACCTGTCCGGTCACATCGCCAAGAAAGACGGCAAGCCTTTTGTCGCCCAGTTCGGCAAGGACATCTCGGTTGAAGACGGCAAGACCGCTGCACGTAACACGGCGATTGATATGATCGCCACTTTGCAGGATGCCTGTGACGGCGATCTCACACGCGTCAAACGTATTGTCAAGGTATTGTCTCTCGTGAATTCAACGGGTGATTTCACGGATCACCATCTGGTGACAAATGGCGCTTCGGAATTGCTCGTGGAAGTTTTCGGGGATGCCGGTCGCCATGCCCGTTCCGCCTTCGGCGTTGCGCAGCTTCCCACTGGTGCCTGTCTTGAACTCGAAATGATTGCCGAGATCGCCTGAAAGGGAATGGTGAAAAAATTTGCTCTCCTGCTGATGCTGGCGTTTGGCGTATCGGCTTGCACTCCTTTTGTCGGTTCCGGTAACAAGGGTAATGGTTCAGTGGCCGAAAGCGCAGAATCGGACTGCGGGACAATCGTTATGCTTCGGCCTGCCGCAGTCAGGGAAGGGTTTTCGCGTGACCTGGATTGCAGCCACGGGAATGTGGAAAACAGTCCGATGGGGCAAGAGTGTTTCCAATACACCGTCATGCTCGATCACGGAGGATCTTTCATGATTGCGCAGCGTCAGGTACCTTCATTAATATTAGGGAAGAAAGTTTGCATCGTGCCGGATGAAACAGGTGCAAAAGTCATGAAGGCAAGATGATTGAGAGGGCTTTGTTCAGTTCGGCAGTTGCAAACGGCTGATTTCTTTTGCCGGCAATGTCGGACTGACCAGATAACCCTGATATTCGTCGCATCCGATTTCTTTCAGGAGTGTCGCCTGATCCGTTGTCTCGACACCGCCAGCCGAAACTTTCAGGTTCAGGTTTTTTGCCATCGCAATAATCGCACCTGCCACGTCGGCATCACTGCTTTGCGTTCCAAGAGCGTGAATGAAGGCAGGATCAATTTTGATCTTTTCGATGGGAACCCTTCTCAGGTGACTGATGCTGGAGCATCCGTTTCCGAAATTGTCCAGCGCGATTTTGACGCCCATATTCCGGAGTTCATTCAAGAGATCGATGACGGTGCGGATATTCTCGGTAATGCTACCTTCCGTGATTTGCAATTCAAGGACATCCGGGGAAAGGCCATTTTCTTCAAGCGCATTTTTGATGGTGCCAAGCAGGTCTTTCTGTTTCAGCTGGATGGAAGACAGGTTCAAGGAAACGGTTTTCGAAAATCCCTGATCCTTCCATTTCTTCGCCTGCTTGCATGCCGTGTTGATGACCCATTCCCCGATGGGGCCTATCAGCCCCGTATTTTCGGCAATTCCCAGAAAGCGGGAAGGCATCAGGATACCGAACTGGGGATGATTCCAGCGCAAAAACGCTTCCACTCCCGTCATATGCTGGGTGTGCATGTCGATGATCGGCTGGTATTCCAGAAAGAAATCGCCGTTATTCAGGGCAGTTTTCAGGTCTTCCTCGAGTTGTGAACGTTCGATCAGATGCAGGTTCATATCGGCATTGAAGAACTGGTAGGCATTCCTTCCGTTTTCCTTGGCATGGTACATCGCCGTATCGGCATTTTTCAGTAGGGTATCAATATCCTTGCCATCTTCAGGAAAAAGGGCAATCCCGATGGATGGCGTGATCGACATTTCATAATTTTCGATCTGGTAGTTCTGTGACAGGGTATGCATGATATTGTTGGCGACCATTGCGGCGTCGTCTGCCTCTCCGATATCGGAGAGGAGTATCACGAACTCATCACCACCCTGTCGGCTGACAGTGTCGTTTTTACGGACACATTGGGTCAGCCGCTGGGCTACCTGTTGCAGGAGTCGGTCACCGATGGCGTGTCCCAGGGTATCGTTGATATGTTTGAACTTGTCCAGATCGAGGAACATGACAGCTGCCCGGCGGTGATTACGTTCAGCTGCCATGAGTGTCTGGCCGAGCCGGTCAAGCAACAGGATACGGTTGGGGAGTCCGGTCAGAAAATCATGCTCGATCATATATCGGGTATGGTCTTCGAGAAAATCGTTCTGGCTGATATCGAGCAGCACACCGATATAGCTGATGATTTTCTCGTCCAGGTCACGCACGATTTTGATCGTCAGATACATCGGCTCGATCCTCTGTTGCCGGTTTTTCTCGAATTTGGCCATTTCTTCATGATCGCTACAGATAATGACGTCGCAAAGCTGGCTGTAGCAGGATGAATCGGAAATGCCAGGTTGCAGATACCATTGCTTGTTTCCCATGATTTGTTCTTGGGACAGCCCGGTCATCCGGGTGAACTGGTAATTGACGACAGTGATGCGTCCGGTCTGGTCGGCAATGAAAATGCCATCTCGATTGTTTTCGAAGAGATTGCTTGCGATAGCCAGTGCTTTTTCAGTTGTCTTGTGCGAGGTGATGTCCAGTGCAATGCCTTCGAGAAGGATGACGTTTCCCGGGGTTTCCTCTATCAGAAAGCATTTCCAGTTTACCCAGGCAAAATCACCATTAGGCTTGTTGATCCGGATTTCAATGTCGAACCCGATCTTGCTGTTGATGGCTGAACGGAGCGCTCCCCGGATTTTTTCGATGCTGTCAGGATGAACGATATCGAAGAACTGGTTGAAGCCAATGTCGGCAAAGGAAACGAATCCGAAAATATCGCCGCCTTTATCGGAAAAATGGAAAAGCATCGATTCCAGAGGCTCTTTTTTGGATAATGACGCTTTCCAGAGTCCGATTTCCGAACGTTCGACGGCCATACGGTAAAGCCGGCTGTCTTCCTGTAACTGTAGGGCACGCGCTTCCTGCCGACCGCGTTTTTCCTTTTCGTCGGTTACGTCTTCCAG
>JAEYIG010000042.1 GCA_023409175.1 Pseudomonadota bacterium | reverse complement strand
CACTGAGTTACCAATTGAAACTGCTTGAGGAAGAACTGGGCGTAAGGCTGATAGAACGGAACACGCGCAGCCTCTCCCTGACCAGGGCAGGACTGGCTTTCTATCAGCGGGCGGAACAGATACTCGGGCTGATGAAGGTGGCCGCTATCGAGGCCAAAGACGTCGAGTATGGCGTCCATGGCGTTTTGACCATTGGCAGTCCCCCTGCTATCGGTAACCTGTATATTCCCGAAAGGATAAAGCGCTTTCACCAGGAATATCCTCATGTCCGTTTCCAGTGGCGCGAAGGGAATACCTATCGAATCCTGGAATTGTTGAATGCGGACATGATTGAATTCGGGATTGCCCGTTTGCCGGTTCCGATGGGATCTTATGAGTCGAAACCCCTGTTGACGGAATCCTGGATGGCTGTCTCCCGTAATGACGATGAGAAATGGATCGGGAAAGACAATATCGCATTGGAAGAACTGGGCGACGAACCCCTTATATTGATGCACCGGCAGGCAGGAATCCATTGCCACGATATGGTTATCGACGAAATGAAAAACAACGGGATCAGTGCCAACGTGTTTTGCGAGAGCGACAATGTGTCAGCCATTCTTTCCCTTGTTGAAGCGGGACTGGGCATTGCGATATTGCCGGTATCGACGCTCTCGGTCAGGCCTGCCAGTGATTTTCATGCGATGGCCATTGCCGGATGCCAGTTACAGTCGTTTTCCGCCATCTTGTGGAAAAAAGACAAACCGTTGTCGGCCGCGGCCAAGTTGTTTCTCGATATGTTCTAATGCCTGTAACAATATTTTGCACGACGTTACAATACCGGATTGTTTTTTTGAGAATTGAAAGAAGGCCATTCCCATGTTCAGCTACCGACACGCTTTTCACGCAGGCAACCATGCAGATGTCTTGAAGCATGTCGTGCTGATCCAGACACTTTCCCATGCCATCCAGAAAGAGGCACCAGTTTTTTATGTCGATACGCATGCAGGTGCGGGCGTATATTCCCTGAAAAGCAGCCAGGCCAGAAAAAGTGCGGAATCCGAAACGGGCATTCATAAACTATGGCAGGAAACAGAGGCTCCCGGGGCGGTAGCGGATTACCTGAACATGATCCATGAAATGAACCCGACAGGAAATCTCCAGTATTATCCGGGGTCGCCGTTTATCGCTGAAAAAATGCTGCGCTCGCAGGACAGGCTGCGCCTGTATGAGTTGCATCCGACGGAAATCCAGGTTTTGACACAGAATTTCCGGGAACTGGAAAAGCAGCAATCGGGTACCCAACGTTCGTCAGGGCGTGGCAAACGTGTTATCGTGGACAGGAGTGACGGTTTCGGTGCATTGAAGGCGGTATTGCCTCCGCCGAGCAGACGCGCTGTCGTACTGATCGACCCGCCGTATGAAAACAAGATGGATTACGAGAAAGTCATTGATGGCATGGCTGACGCCATGAAACGGTTCCCTACCGGGACCTATCTCATCTGGTATCCCGTATTGCAAAGGCCTGAATCACAGCGTTTTGCCGAACGGCTGAAGAAAACCGTCAATCAGGAATGGTTGAATGTGACTCTGTCAGTCAGCAGTCCGACACCGGATGGTTTCGGACTGGTATCCAGTGGCATGTTTGTCGTCAATCCACCCTGGAAACTGGCTGAAGGGCTGGAAGAAACGATGCCGTTTATCGTTTCCCGGCTGCAAACGGATAATGGCGCCGATTATGCGATTGAAACCGGAACCGGCAAATCCTGACGGACTTGATGCCGAAAGAATTTATTGTGCCAGAAACAGGAAAACAGTCGGTTTCTTCTGGAAGTCCGGGAAACGGCCCTTGCCGATCTGTTCTCTCCATGCTGAAACCGGCAGGGTCCTGACAGACTCCGATGCCAGTGTCATGTCTGTGGCGACGCAAAGGAGCGTGTCCGGACGGCAGGCTGCGCACAAGGCTTTCAAAAACGGTTCGTTCCGGTAAGGCGTTTCGATAAATATCTGGGTCTGTTTGTCGTGTCGGGAACGTTCTTCCAGTGCGCGGATTTGACGGCTGCGTTGCTCATTATCGGTAGGAAGATACCCGTTAAACGCAAAGCTTTGGCCGTTCAGTCCGCTTGCCATCAAGGCCAGTAACAGGGAAGAGGGACCGACGAGCGGTTTGACAGAAATGTTTTTTTCGTGCGCGAGCCGAACCAGATCGGCTCCCGGATCGGCAACGGCAGGGACACCTGCTTCCGAAATCAGCCCGACGTTTTTCCCGTCCAGCAAGGGCTTCAGAAGTTCAGGCAGTTTTGACTTGTCCGTCCGGATGTTCAATTCGGCGATCTCGATTTGTTGCAGAGGCTGTTTCAGGGGGGATATTTCGGCGATCCGCTTCAGGTGAGCGCGCGCGGATTTGGCGTTTTCGGCAATGAAACAGTCAAGCGAGGCGGTTATTTCGCTGACTGAATCGGGAATCATGTCAGTCAGGTTCATATTGGTGTGATCCCCGCCCAGCGTATTTGGGATCAGGTATAAAATGCCTTTACTCATTTTGAGGCCTCCGTAAAAAATGACAGGCCGCAATTACGCAACATCGTCGTCAGGGCAATGAGAGGCAATCCGGTCAGGGCGGTCGGGTCACTACTTTCGATTTTTTCAAGAATGGCGATGCCGAGAGCCTCGTTTTTTGCGCTTCCGGCGCAATCATAGGGCTCCTCGATTTTCAGGTATGCCTGCAGTTCTTCATCGGGCAAATCGCGGAAGGTGACGACAGTTCTGACAATGTCTTTTTGTGCGGTCTTGTCCGGATCGGCGTCCTTTCCGTTCCATACGCATAAGGCGGTATGGAAATTGACTTCCCTGCCGCGCATTTTTTTCAGCTGCTCAAACGCTTTTTCAAAAGAACCGGGTTTGCCGATCTGTTCGTCCCGGCATTCCGCGACCTGATCGGAGCCGATGACGATGGAACCGGGATGTTGGATACCCACCGCTTTCGCTTTC
>JAEYIG010000236.1 GCA_023409175.1 Pseudomonadota bacterium | reverse complement strand
CCGGTACCGTTGCTTTCGGTAAGGAAACCAAGGGCAAACAGCGTCTTGAAATTACCGATATGGATGGCAATCGCCATGAATTCCTGATCGGTAAGGACAAACAGGTGCTGGTCCATGACGGTCAGGTGGTCAACAAGGGCGAAATGATTGTTGACGGACCGGCAGATCCCCAGGATATTCTGAGACTGTTGGGTATCGAAGCACTGGCCCGTTACATCGTTGACGAGGTCCAGGACGTTTACCGTCTGCAGGGTGTGAAGATCAATGACAAGCACATCGAAGTCATTGTTCGCCAGATGCTGCGGCGCGTGAATGTCGTGGATGCAGGCGATACCAGCTATATCCCGGGCGAACAGGTTGAACGTTCCGAACTGCTGGATGAAAACGATCGCGTGATTGCCGAAGGCAAGAGACCGGCAACTTACGATAACGTTTTGCTGGGTATTACCAAGGCATCCCTGTCTACCGACTCGTTCATTTCGGCCGCTTCCTTCCAGGAAACGACCCGTGTTCTGACCGAAGCGGCTATCATGGGCAAGAAAGACGGTCTGCGTGGTCTGAAAGAAAACGTCATTGTCGGACGTCTGATTCCAGCCGGTACCGGTCTGGCAATGCATCGTGCCCGCAAACAGAAGTCGGTTTGGGAGCAGGAAGAACGCGCTGCCTTGCAACGTGCCGAGCAGGAAATGCCGCAGGAAGAACCTTTGCAGGACATTTCTGACGTTGTCAGTGAAAATCCCGATCATGAATAAATCATGATCGACTGAAGTGGCATTCCATTTTTCAATGGAATGCCACTTTTTTATCCACATATGCGCCATTGTTGTTTTTCATGTGGACAGATGCTGTATGTCTTTGAAGCAATTGACTTTGCAGAGGAGACAGTTTAGAATCCACGGTCTTTAGTGTCTGCAAAAACAATAGTAACTTTTTTATTGTGATTTGAATGCACGTCCTGTGGATGGTTTTTTATCCATAGAGTCCCCGGTTATTAGCATGGCCGGGATTGTCTTGTAATTTTTTAGTTGGATTATTAAATCGATGCCAACCATCAATCAACTGATTCGCCAACCTCGCGTCAGCGTAAAAGCTAAAAGCAAGTCGCCTGCGTTGGATAATTGTCCGCAAAAGCGTGGCGTATGTACCCGTGTTTATACCACGACTCCAAAAAAACCTAACTCCGCTTTGAGAAAAGTGGCCAAGGTAAGATTGACCAATGGATTTGAAGTCATTTCCTACATTGGCGGTGAAGGTCATAACCTGCAGGAACACAGTGTTGTTCTCCTGCGTGGTGGTCGTGTAAAGGATTTGCCTGGTGTTCGTTACCATATGGTTCGCGGTTCTCTGGATACCCAGGGTGTCAAAGACCGTAAACAGGCTCGTTCGAAATACGGTGCAAAACGCGCCAAGCCAGCAAGTAAATAATAATTGGTCGATCGCATGATCGAGTAAGTGGTGGGCTATGATGGCTCGCCGTGAGTGTTCGCACTCAACTGAAGAAAGGAAAAGAAATGCCTCGTCGTCGTGAAGTTCCCAAGCGCGAGATTTTGCCAGATCCAAAATTTGGTAACGTTGATGTAGCTAAGTTTGTTAATGTGTTGATGCTTTCCGGCAAGAAGTCCGTTGCTGAAAATATCATTTATGGTGCCTTTGAAATTATCGAAGGCAAAGCCGGAAAAGATCCTCTGGAAATTTTCATGCAGGCGGTCAATAACTGCAAACCTCTGGTTGAAGTTAAATCCCGTCGCGTTGGTGGTGCGAACTATCAGGTACCTATCGAAGTCCGTCCTGTCCGTCGTATGGCCTTGTCTATGCGCTGGTTGCGTGAAGCCGCTGCAAAACGCAGCGAAAAATCCATGCCTCAGCGTCTGGCTGCCGAACTGATGGAAGCTGCTGAAGGTCGTGGCGGTGCCATGAGAAAACGCGATGAAGTGCATCGGATGGCAGAAGCCAACAAGGCTTTCTCACACTTCCGTTTCTAATATTGAAATGAGTGAGCGGCGACAAAATGTGTTTTGTTTCTGTCGTTGCTCGAGAAAAATATCTGGCAAGCCGGGCGCATTTACTCGAAAAATGCTGCTCGGTTTTGTTTATTAAAAAGTTTTAGGATTGATTATGGCTCGCAAGACTCCGATCGAACGTTACCGTAACATTGGTATTTCCGCTCATATTGATGCAGGTAAAACGACGACGACAGAACGTATTCTTTTTTATACCGGCGTTAACCACAAGCTGGGCGAAGTTCATGATGGCGCAGCTACCATGGACTGGATGGAACAGGAACAGGAGCGCGGCATTACGATTACGTCTGCCGCAACGACCTGCTTCTGGAGTGGCATGGCGGGCAACTTCCCTAACCATCGCATCAACATCATCGACACCCCGGGCCACGTTGACTTCACGATTGAAGTTGAACGTTCCATGCGTGTTCTGGATGGTGCCTGCATGGTTTACTGTGCTGTCGGTGGCGTTCAGCCGCAGTCTGAAACCGTTTGGCGTCAGGCTAACAAGTATAAAGTACCTCGTCTGGCATTCGTTAACAAGATGGATCGTACCGGCGCAAACTTTTTCAAGGTTTACGACCAGATGCGTGCTCGTCTGAAAGCGAACCCGGTTCCTCTGCAGATTCCTATCGGTGCAGAAGACTCCTTTGAAGGCGTTGTCGATCTGATCAAGATGAAAGGTATCTACTGGGATGAAGCTTCCCAGGGCACCAAGTTCGAATATCGTGATATTCCTGAAAATCTGATGGATCAGGCCAGGGAATGGCGTGAAAAACTGGTTGAGGTTGCCGCTGAATCCAGCGAAGAGCTGATGGACAAATATCTGAACGATGGCGATCTGTCTGAGGAAGACATCAAGAAAGCGCTTCGTCAAAGAACCATCGACAGTGAAATCGTTCCGATGATGTGTGGTACGGCATTCAAAAACAAGGGCGTTCAGGCTATGCTGGATGCGGTCATTGAATACCTGCCGTCTCCTGTTGACATCCCCGCTGTCGAAGGTACGGATGAAAATGACAATGTCATTACCCGTAAGGCATCTGACGACGAAAAATTCGCTGCTCTGGCATTCAAGATCATGACAGACCCGTTCGTTGGCCAACTGATCTTCTTCCGTGTTTATTCGGGTGTGGTCAAATCCGGTGATACCGTCTTGAATCCAATCAAGAACAAGAAGGAAAGAATCGGACGTATTCTGCAGATGCATGCCAACCAGCGTGAGGAAATCAAGGAAGTTATGGCAGGCGATATTGCCGCTGCGGTTGGTTTGAAAGAAGCCACCACGGGTGAAACCCTGTGTGATCCAAGCGCGCCGATCACACTGGAAAAAATGGAATTCCCTGAACCGGTTATTTCCCAGGCTGTTGAGCCAAAGACCAAGGTCGATCAGGAAAAAATGGGTCTGGCATTGAACCGTCTGGCTCAGGAAGATCCTTCTTTCCGTGTTTACACTGATGAAGAATCCGGCCAGACCATTATCGCCGGTATGGGTGAGTTGCATCTGGACATTCTGGTCGATCGTATGCGTCGTGAATTTGGCGTTGAAGCAACCATCGGTAAACCTCAGGTGGCTTATCGTGAAACCGTTCGCAAGACCTGTGACGAAATCGAAGGTAAATTCGTTAAACAGTCTGGTGGCCGTGGTCAGTATGGTCACGTTGTACTGAAGATCGAACCTCAGGAACCAGGCAAGGGCTTTGAATTCGTTGACGCTATCAAAGGCGGTGTCGTTCCTCGCGAATTTATCCCTGCCGTTGAAAAAGGTATTCGCGAAACCCTGACTTCCGGTGTTATGGCGGGTTATCCGGTTGTTGACGTCAAGGTAACCCTGTTCTTCGGTTCCTACCATGATGTTGACTCGAATGAAAACGCATTCCGTATGGCGGGTTCCATGGCATTCAAGGATGGCTGCCGCAAAGCGGATCCGGTTATCCTCGAACCAATGATGTCGGTTGAAGTTGAAACACCTGAAGATTACGCCGGTACGGTTATGGGCGACTTGTCTTCCCGTCGCGGTATGGTGCAGGGTATGGAAGATATGGTCGGTGGTGGCAAGATCATCAAGGCAGAAGTTCCATTGTCTGAAATGTTCGGTTATGCGACTTCCCTGCGTTCTGCAACTCAGGGCCGTGCTACCTATACCATGGAATTCAAGCATTACGCTGAAGCACCAAAAAATATTATCGAAGCAATTGTCAGCTCGCGCGCAAAGTGATTTAATACGCGTTTGAGTTAAATATTTAATAAATCGTTCTTTTTGAAGGAAATTTGAAATGGCAAAGAGCAAGTATGAGCGGACGAAGCCGCACGTAAACGTAGGAACAATTGGTCACGTTGACCATGGAAAAACCACCCTGACAGCGGCGATAGCGACCGTATTGTCCAAGAAATTCGGTGGAGAAGCCAAAGACTACGACCAGATTGACGCGGCACCGGAAGAAAAAGCTCGTGGCATCACCATCAACACCTCCCACGTCGAATACGAAACCGCAGCAAGACACTACGCCCACGTAGACTGCCCGGGCCACGCCGACTACATCAAAAACATGATCACCGGCGCAGCCCAGATGGACGGAGCCATCCTCGTCGTATCCGCAGCAGACGGTCCGATGCCGCAGACCCGCGAACACATCCTGCTCGCCCGTCAGGTAGGTGTCCCATACATCATCGTATTTTTGAACAAATGCGACATGGTCGACGACGCAGAACTTCTGGAACTCGTCGAAATGGAAGTCCGTGAACTGTTGTCCCGCTACGAATTCCCGGGCGATGACATTCCAATCATCAAAGGAAGCGCCAAACTCGCCCTCGAAGGCGACGCAGGCGAACTTGGCGAAACCGCCATCCTGGCATTGGCAGATGCATTAGACAGCTACATCCCGACCCCGGAACGTGCCGTAGACGGCGCCTTCCTGATGCCGGTAGAAGACGTATTCTCCATCTCCGGACGCGGCACCGTCGTAACCGGCCGAGTAGAGCGCGGCATCATCAAAGTCGGTGAAGAAATCGAAATCGTCGGCATCAAAGAAACCGCCAAAACCACCTGCACCGGCGTCGAAATGTTCAGAAAACTGCTCGACCAGGGACAGGCAGGCGACAACATCGGCGTATTGTTGCGCGGCACCAAACGAGAAGAAGTCGAACGTGGCCAAGTCCTGGCAAAACCAGGCTCCATCAAGCCACACCTGAACTTCGAAGGAGAAGTGTACGTATTGTCCAAAGAAGAAGGTGGACGTCACACCCCATTCTTCAACAACTACAGACCCCAATTCTACTTCCGTACAACAGACGTAACAGGCGCCATCGAACTGCCGAAAGACAAAGAAATGGTCATGCCAGGCGACAACGTCAGCATCAGCGTCAAACTGATCAGCCCGATCGCCATGGAAGAAGGCCTGAGATTCGCCATCCGTGAAGGCGGGAGAACCGTCGGCGCTGGTGTCGTCGCTAAAATCACTGAGTAATTTTTGTTCCTCCTCTTTCGAGGGGGCATTTGGTTAATATTCAACATCAGGCTTTTGAAGTAGGGGAATAGCTCAATTGGCAGAGCGTCGGTCTCCAAAACCGAAGGTCGGGGGTTCGAGGCCCTCTTCCCCTGCCATTCTTGATGTTCGATGATAGAAGGTAATTCATATGTCTAACCAACCTGTGCAAGCCGAGGGTGGCTTGGGCGACAGAGTAAAGGTTGCCTGTGCGGTTGTCGCAATTCTGGCTGGTATCGTTGGTTTTTATCTTCTTGCGGGCAAGCCAACGCTGACGCGTGTTGGCGTTCTGGTGGCGGGTCTTGTCGTGGGTGCTGTGCTGGCATGGTTCTCTGCGTCGGGACGCGAATTCATTGCATTTGCAAAAGAATCCTATCGTGAGACCCGTAAGGTTGTCTGGCCTCCGCGTAACGATGCTATCCGTTTGACGGGCATCGTTTTTGGTTTTGTGCTTATGATCGCCATCTTCCTGTGGGGCACAGACAAGGTATTGGAATTCGTCCTTTATAACTTCATACTTGGCTGGAAAAAATAATGAGTGAAAATAGCCAGGATCAGGCTGGTACGGAAAAAGCTGCCAGTGCGTCGTCAACGATGCGCTGGTATGTTGTGCATGTCTATTCCGGCATGGAAAAAAGCGTACGTCGCGCCCTGATGGAAAGAATCGAACGGATGGGGATGGCGGATC
>JAEYIG010000194.1 GCA_023409175.1 Pseudomonadota bacterium | reverse complement strand
GAGGCAAGAAGGGTATCCGGGTTTTCATGCTTTCGCCTCATCAGAAAATGAGCGCTTTCCAGACGGCGCAGATGTTCAGCCTGCAGGACCCCAACATTTTCAATATTGCCGTCGAAGGCGTTTTCGACGACTGTCAGGATATCGTGAAAGCCGTTTCCAACGATCTGGAATACAAGGCTCGCCAGAAGATCGGGACAGTCAATTCGATTAACTGGGCCCGTGTCGTGGCACAGGTGGTTTATTATTTCCGTGCCTATTTGCTGGCGACGGAAACGAGCGACCGGAAAGTGTCCTTTACCGTGCCTTCCGGCAATTTCGGGAATGTCTGCGCCGGGCATATCGCCCGCATGATGGGCTTGCCGATCGACAGGCTGGTCGTGGCGACGAATGAAAACGACGTTCTGGACGAATTTTTCCGCACGGGTATTTACCGCGTGCGCAAATCGGCTGAAACCTGGCATACCAGCAGTCCGTCGATGGACATTTCCAAAGCCTCGAATTTCGAACGCTTCGTCTATGATTTGCTGGGCAATGACAGTGTCCGAGTCAACAGTCTTTTCAGGCAGATCGAATCGAAGGGCTTTTTTGATCTTTCCGGCAAGGAAGGCAGCGACGGTGACGAGTTTGCCAAAGTCGGCAGTTTCGGTTTCGAATCAGGGAAGTCCACTCATGCCGACCGTCTCGATACGATCCGTTTCGCACAAAAGGAATATGGCGTCATGATCGATACACACACGGCTGACGGTCTGAAAGTGGCACGGGAACATCAACAGGAAGGCGTTCCGATGATTGTGCTTGAAACGGCACAGGCAGCGAAATTCAATGAAACGATTTTTGAGGCACTGGGCAGGAATGCCGACCGGCCTGCCGGTTTTGAGAGTATTGAAGATTTGCCACAACGTTTCACGGTGATGCCGGCAGACGCTGGCAAAATCAAGGAATTTATCGCTTCGCGAACCGGACTTTGATTTTTTTGTCGAAGTTCAGGATCGTTTTTCCGACTTGAATGAATCATTGGGACAGCCTGACATGCTGACAGTCAAGGAAGCTCTTCATATCCTCTTAAAAAAAGCCCCACAGGTTGCGGAAGGGGATGTCGTTGCCATTTCAAAGGCAAACGGGCGGGTTTTGGCAGAGACACAATATTCGCGTGTTGACGTACCGAATGCAGACAATTCTGCGATGGATGGTTATGCCATCCGTTTTTCCGACCTGAAAAGTCCTGAAACGGTTTTGGCAATACGGCAACGGATTCCGGCCGGTTCGCTGGGTACCCGGCTCCAGAATGGCGAAGCGGCCCGTATCTTTACAGGCGCTCCGCTTCCCGAAGGTGCCGATACTGTCGTGCGGCAGGAATGGTGTAAAGTCGATGGCGACCAGTTAAGGTTTATCCAGCTGCCACAGAAAAAGGGTGAATCCGTCCGTTATCGGGGCGAAGATGTCGGCATAGGCGCCCTTGTCCTGAAAAAAGGAACTCGCCTGCAACCGCAGCATCTTGGGGCCGCCGCGTCTGTCGGACTGGTGGATTTGCCTGTCATGAGACGTTTGAAAGTCGCCCTTATGTCGACGGGAAACGAACTTGTCGCGCAGGATGAAACCTTGAAACCCGGACAGATCTACAATTCCAATCGCTATATATTGAGGGGGTTGCTGGAAAACCTGGGGTGTGAGGTAACGGATTTCGGGATTATTGCCGATAGCCTGAAAGCGACCCGTATCGCCCTGCTGGAAGCTGCCTCGACCGGACATGACCTGATTTTGACTTCAGGCGGTGTTTCTGTCGGGGAAGAGGACCATATCAAACCGGCTATCGAGGCAGAAGGACGGATGCATTTCTGGCGAGTGGCGGTCAAACCCGGAAAACCACTTGTTTTCGGTGAAATCAATGAAAGTTCCGGGTTGCCGGATTCCAGCGCAACAGCGATTATCGGACTGCCGGGCAATCCGGTTTCCAGTTTCGTCACTTTCCTGTTGTTTGTGCGTCCTTATCTTTTGCGGATGCAGGGCGTTGACGATGTCAGTGCCAAATCCTGGTTGCTTCGTGCGGATTTCAATCTGGACAATCCTGATGAGCGGAATGAATTTCTTCGGGCCAGACTGAATGAAGACGGCGGACTTGATCTTTTCGGCAATCAGGGATCTGGCGTTTTTTCATCAACAGTCTGGGGCGATGGACTGATTGACAATCCGCCTGGACAGCCAATCGGAAAAGGTGATTTTGTCCGTTTTATTCCTTTCAGTGAATTGTTGAAATAATGAAAATCAGATTGCGTTATTTTGCCAGTGTCAGGGAAAAGCTGGGTGTTTCGGAAGAATGGGTCACGCTTCCTGAAAATGTGGAAACGGTTGAGGATGTCCGTCTTTTGCTGATAAACAGGGGAGGCGTATGGTCTCATGTCTTGTCTGCGGGCCAATTAAGGGCGGCCTGTCAGCTCAAGATGGCAACGCCGGACACGAAGGTGACTGAAGGTTGTGAGATCGCTTTCTTTCCGCCAGTCACGGGCGGGTAACACCCCTTTAATCGGATTTCTTTGTTGTATTTTACCCGGGTAATATTGACTTTTAATTTTGCCCGGATAAAATAGATCCTTTCATTGTTGCAAGGATCGAAAATGAATCCCCGGAATATTTCTCAAGTCACTCGCTGGATCGCCTTTTCTGGTGATAACTGTATCGCTTCCGGTACACCGCAAACTGTGGCTACCCGTGTCAAATCTTTCATCGGTACAAAGGGCACTGAGCCGGTCCTGATTTTCGACGCTGAAACAAGTGCCGTTATCGAAATGGATTTTCGGGGCTCACTTCCGGATGTGCTTGATCGCTTGCCTGTTGAAGATGATCATCGTACTGAAACCGTCGCCACCGAAACTTCTAGCGGAAAACCGTCAGCGGGACGTCCGAAGCTGGGAGTCGTTGCCCGGGAAGTCACTTTGTTGCCAAGGCATTGGCAGTGGCTTGCGACTCAGCCGGGAGGGGCATCCGTGACGCTTCGCAAACTGGTCGAACATGCCTTGCGGACAACAAGGGAATCGGAACGAATGCGTCTGGCTCAGGAAGCGGTATACAAATTCATGTCAGCGATGGCTGGGAATAATCCCGGTTTTGAAGAAGCGTCGCGTGCCCTGTTTGCACATGACATGGATCGGTTCCGGAACCTGATAAATGAGTGGCCAGGGGATATCCGGAGCCATATCCTGTCCCTGGCGGATGCCATCGGTGTTCTCCCTTTGGATAAGGAATAAGAACCACCCGATCCGGACGTTTCATGACCTAAGGGACAAACAAAAAAGCCGACAAAAGGATGTCGGCTTTTTCGGATACAGGAAGCGCAAAGATCACTTGATCTTCGTTTCCTTGTAAGGAACATGCTTTCTTGCCTTGGGATCGAACTTGACGATCTCGATCTTGTCAGGCGTCGTACGCTTGTTTTTGGTCGTCGTATAAAAATGACCCGTACCCGCCGTCGATTCCAGCTTGATCTTCTCTCTACCAGCCTTAGCCATAA
>JAEYIG010000192.1 GCA_023409175.1 Pseudomonadota bacterium | reverse complement strand
AGTGCAGCCGGTATCAGGAAAATACAGAGCATTTGCAGGAAGTTCGACAATGGGGTCGGATTTTCAAAAGGGTGGGCTGAATTGGCGTTGAAATAGCCGCCACCGTTAGTGCCCAGCAGTTTGATGGAAAGCTGGGATGCGGCTGGGCCCATCGGCAAAGTCTGTGTTTGTGAATGGACTGTTTCAAATTTCTGTTGGCCGTCGGCGTCCAGTACGATGTCTCCCGTTGCCGATTTGACGGGCATCTCCCGGTTTTGGGCCTCGACTGTCTGTACGGTCGTATAGGGAGACAGGTTCTGGATGACGCCCTGCGAGGCGAACAGGACGGAAAAGATGATGGACAAGGGCAACAAAATCCAGAGTGTCGTTCTCGTCAGGTCGACCCAGACGTTACCGATCGTCTGAACCGTCTTCCTGACGAAACCGCGAATCAGGGCGATCACGACGACAATGCCGGTAGCCGCCGACAGGAAATTCTGGACGGTCAGACCCATCATCTGGGTAAAGTAACTCATCGTCGATTCGCCACTGTATCCCTGCCAGTTGGTATTGGTGACAAAGCTGACAGCCGTATTGACGGATGAATCGGTTGAAATGCCTGAAAATTCCTGTGGATTGAAAGGCAGGTAAAACTGGAATTTCTGAATAACGAACAGCAGCAAGAGACCGAGCACGTTAAAGATGATCAGTCCGATACAGTAGGAAACCCAACCCGTTTCCAATGTCGGGTTAACCCCGATCAGTCTGTAAAACGGTTTTTCAATCAGATTGCCCAACCTGAAACGTCCACTAAGGACGGCGTCGATCGCCTTCCCTACCGGCCAGCTGAGAATGAACAGGGCAAGCGTAAAAAATACAATCAGCATCCATGCCTGAGATGTCATGAGAAGTCCTCCGGCCGAAACAGGACGGCAATCAGGTAAATGAACAATAAAATGGCCAGAATGGCCGCCAGAACAATCAGTCCGTTCATAAATCCTCTTTTCCTGAACGACAAAAAATAAAAATGTGAAGCGATGTTTTCAGTTCATATGTTATGAATGAATCGATCAAGAAAATGAAAAGACTCGGAGGGAGGATGTAAAGAAAGTATCAAGAAATAACGGCCAAAACCGGAGAAGGTTGTGAAAAAAACAATCAGGTCATGTATCATTCAACAAGTTGCCACCCGGAAATTCACATTGTTTGCCTGAACGGGCACGACAATTTCATTTTTACTTTCCCTTATTTGGATCTGCAGCCGGATTCGAGAGGTTGGAGCTTATGCTAAAGCAGGAATTGGTCATGACAATCATGAATGAGATCGAGGATCTCATTTATGTGGCTGATGTAGACACGTATGAATTGCTCTACATGAACGAGAAGGGTTCCAAATTATTCGGAATCACGGATTTCAGGAACAAAAAATGTTATGAGGCGCTCCAGAACCGGAGCGATCCGTGTCCTTTCTGTACGAATGCGCGCCTGAACATGGACTCCTTTTATACGTGGGAGTACATGAATCCGGTCGTGGATCGTTACTATCTTCTGAAAGATAAACTGGTCTTGTGGAATGAACGTCCTGTTCGTATCGAGATTTGTACCGACATAACGGACAAGCAGCTCGCAACAAAAACGATCGAGCGGAAACTGCAAATTGAAGAAATCCTGTTGCAATGCATCCGGGACTTATCCACGGAGCCCAATATCGAAGTGGCCGTCAATCAGCTCCTGCAAACGATCGGTGATTTCCATGATGCAGACAGGGCTTATATTTTCGAATTCGATTACTCGAATGCCATTATCAACAATACGTATGAATGGTGTTCTGCCGCAGTATCCCCCCAACTTGAGAATCTGCAGAATGTCCCCATTGAGATAATTGATCACTGGATAAGACAATTCAAATCGACAGGTCATTTCTATATCTCTTCGCTCGATAATGACGGCAAGCAAGGGCCTGAATACGATGTTCTGGCCGCCCAGAATATCGACAGCCTGATGGCGACGCCTTTATATGATGACGGCAAGATTATCGGTTTTCTGGGAATCGACAATCCAAAGGCCTATACAAGCGATTTCTCGCTACTTGAGTCCATTACCTATTTCATCCAGACAGACGTCAAGAAAAGAAAGATCCTTCAACGGCTGGAGCATTTAAGCTATACCGATGCGCTGACAGGCCTTGGAAACCGGAACAAGTACATCCAGTTTCTTCACAAAATCGAAGAAGGTCACCATCACTCCGTTGGCATTGTTTTTCTCGATATCAATGGCCTGAAGGAAGCCAACGACAAGTATGGCCATGATTATGGCGATCAGCAGATCGTGAAAACGGCTGAAATACTGGATGCCGTTTTCGAAGGCAACCTCTTTAGGATTGGCGGGGATGAATTCATTGCGTTCTGCGTCGATGTCGCCAAAGACAAGTTTGATGACGATGTCAGAAAATTGCACAAGCTGTTTGACGAAGATGAGAGTTGCAACGTCTCTTTCGGCGCTACCTGGAAATCTGATGATTTTGACGTGGCCGATCTGATTTCCTACGCCGACAAACTCATGTATATCAACAAGCAGTCTTATTACAGTTCAAGCAAACACGCCAATCTCTCCTATCGTGCGGATATGACGGTCAAGTTGCTGGCGTCGATAAAGGAAGGCGAGTACCTCATTCATTTGCAACCGAAGGTCAACCTGAAAACGATGGAAGTTTGCGGAGCGGAAGCGTTGATTCGCCGACAGGACGCGACGGGAAAACTGATTATGCCCTCCCGTTTCGTTCCTTTGCTGGAAGAGGAAAGCATCATCCGGCATATCGACCTGTACGTCCTTGAACGTGTCTGTCAGTTGTTTGCGGAATGGAAAGAGAAAGGGTATGAACTGATACCCGTGTCAGTCAATCTTTCGCGAATTACCCTGATGGAGGATGGCATTGTCGAGAAGCTGGTGGCGGTTTGCGACAAGTATGGCGTTTCCAGGAGCCTTATTGATATAGAGGTGACCGAAAGTATCAGCAAAATGGAGACATCAACGTTGATCTCGCTGTCAAAAGCGATCAAAAATGCCGGATTTTCACTTTCATTGGACGATTTCGGTTCCCAGTATTCGGATTTTGCCATCCTGACGCTGATCGATTTCGATATGATCAAGATCGACAAGCAATTGATCGACGAAATCGAAAATAACGAAAAATCGAGGATTTTGCTGAAGCATTCCATAAACATCTGCCGGGAAATGAATGCTGT
>JAEYIG010000195.1 GCA_023409175.1 Pseudomonadota bacterium | reverse complement strand
GCGTCAACGTCGCGCTGCCATGGGATAACGTCGACAAGGCACAGCTCATGTCGCCGAAAAAATGGGATGCGTCGTCCATCGGCCGTTTCATGCTCCATATCGGACCGGTCAGTTCCATCTTCGACATCGCCACGTTCCTGCTGATGTTCTTCCTCATCTGTCCCGCTGTCGCCGGAGGGCCGTTCCATACGCTGGGCGTCGAACAGCAGGTCGTTTTCATCGCCCTGTTCCAGGCAGGCTGGTTCATCGAATCCATGTGGAGCCAGACGCTCATCATGCAAATGATCCGTACGCCGGATATCCCGTTCATCCAGAGCAGGGCGTCAATGCCGGTCATCCTCGCCTCCATCGCCGGGATTGCGTTGACGACGTTCATCCCTTACACGCCATTCGGCGCTGCCATTGGCCTGACGCCATTGCCGGCTGTCTATTTCGCATGGCTCTTTGCGATCATCGCCGGATACGTCTTCCTGGTCGAAGTCGTGAAAGTGGCCTATATCCGCAAATACCACGAGTGGCTATAGCGGTTGCACGACACGGGTGGGCCTGCGAGGGAAAATGCAACAGGCAAGCGAAAATGCCATGTTTTCCCTCGCATATGCGCGATTTTTATTTAAAAAAAACGTGCTGCCTGTTAAAATCCCATGTTTTCAGGGCGGGCAGGAAAATGACACGGCCGGGTTGGCCGGCACCGTTTGTCCGACAGGAATACAGGAATATGCGTTTGCCGACAGGATAAGCCGGCAGGCCATGAAACAGAACGGCCGGCAAGATCCGGCCGTCTTCGTGAAAAAGGGAAAAAGGCTTATGGCGCCTGATCCAAACGGTCAGGCATCCGGATTCCCGATTATCGTATCTTTCAAAAGAAGAGCAGAACAAAAGGAGTAATACATGAATATCTGGCACGACATCGCTTCGTCACGTGTCAATCCGCAGGACTTTTACGGCGTTATCGAAATCCCCAAGGGTTGCAAGGTCAAATACGAACTCGACAAGGAAACCGGCATGCTGCTGATGGATCGCGTTCTCTACACCTCGACCCACTATCCTGCCAACTACGGCTTCATCCCGAAGACCCTGGCTGACGACAACGATCCGCTCGACGTGCTCGTGCTGTGTTCCGAAACGCTGGTGCCCCTGTCGATGGCACGCTGTTTCCCTATCGGCGTCATCATGATGGAAGACGGCGGCGAAAAGGACGAAAAGATCATCGCATTGCCGTACGGCGACCCGACCTTCAACCATTACGAAGACATCAACGAGCTGCCGGAACACATCATGAAGGAAATGTCCCATTTCTTCTCCGTGTACAAGGCGCTCGAAGGCAAGAAGACCTTCATCGAATCCATCAAGGACCATACCTGTGCCGAACAGGTCATCGCTGACTGTATCGAAAAATACAAAAAGAAATTCCCCGAATATTCCAAAGCGTAATATCCGGAGCGGTTTCGTGGAAAATGCCGGGCATATTTCTAAATGCCCGGCATTTTTTATCGTGCTTTTATGTCCCAAGTGATTCTCCCTTTGTAAACCGTCAAACCCTCCCTGACGTTATCCGTAATAAACTGGCACATATGGATCTTGCGACGCCATTTTGAAGGGGAAAACGGAATCCTGTTCCGTCCGGAGTCCGTCTGCAAATATGTCATTTGACTTTAATATTGCTTTTTAACACCCTGTTTTCATGAAATATTTCTACCATGAAAACAAGACAGCCTGAATAACGGGGAAACCTATGCCTGACAAACCGATACTCGATCCCACCACGGCGAAAATACTGCCATGGGTGGTCGCGATCGCCTTTTTCATGCAAATGCTCGACAGCACGATCCTGAATACCGCATTGCCCGCCATGGCGCGCGATCTGGATACCAACCCACTCAGGATGCAGAGTGTCGTCATTTCCTACATGCTGACGGTCGCACTGATCATTCCGGCATCGGGCTGGCTCGCCGACAAATTCGGCATCAAGCAGATTTTCATTTTTGCCATCGCACTCTTTACATTGGGGTCGCTCGCCTGCGCACTGTCCCCGTCACTGGATATCATCGTCCTCTGCCGGGTGCTGCAGGGCATCGGGGGCGCATTGATGGTCCCGGTCGGGCGTCTGGTCGTCCTGCGTGCCTATCCGCGTGAACAGCTCGTCACCGTCCTGAGTTTCATCACCATCCCGGGACTGGTCGGCCCGCTGATCGGTCCGACACTTGGCGGTTTCCTGGTGCAATACGCTTCCTGGCACTGGATTTTCCTGATCAACATCCCTGTCGGGATCATCGGCATCATCTCGACCGTCAAATACATGCCGCGCCTGACGCGGGGAGGGGATCTCCATCCATTCGACACCGTCGGTTTCATCCTCTTCGGCACGTTCATGCTGGCCATCACGCTGGGACTGGAAGGCATCGGGGAACTACATCTGGCCTATGCGCCGATGGTCCTGTTGATGATCTTCGGGCTGGTCTGCCTCGTCGGCTACGTCATGTACGCCAGATGGCATCCCATGCCGCTCTTTTCGCCTGACCTCTTCAAAGTGAGGAATTTTTCCGTGGGCATCCTCGGGAACCTGTTCGCACGGCTCGGCAATGGTGCCATGCCTTTTCTGACCCCATTGCTGCTGCAGATCGGCATGGGCTATTCCCCGATGAAAGCCGGGATGACGATGATCCCCATGACCGTTGGGGCCGTCATTGCCAAAAGCGCCGCCACACGGCTCGTCAACCGCTTCGGTTACCGGATGATCCTGACCGTCAATACGCTGCTTCTGGGTGCCATGATCGCGCTCTTTTCGACCATCTCCAAAGAGATGCCTTACTGGCTCATGCTGTCGGTTTTCACCATCTTCGGCGTCATCAACTCGATGCAGTTCACGGCCATGAATACCGTTACGCTCGTCGACCTGTCCGAAGAACAGGCCAGCAGCGGCAACAGTCTCCTGTCTGTCATCATGCAGCTTTCCATGAGCATGGGCGTTGCCATCGCCGCCGCCATACTGTCTGAATTCACCGATGGAATCGCCCTGACGGCCGCACACGACGTCCTCCAGGCGTTTGCCGGAACCTATCTGTGTCTCGGTTTCCTGGCGGCCATCTCGACCGTCATCTTCATCCACATCACTCCTGACAGCGGCAAGGTGCCCAAGAAACAGGACAAAAAACAGCCCGAAAAACCGCTGCCGGTCGCACCGGAAAACTGATCCGGCCATCTGCAAGGCCCCATCAGAAGACGCTACCCTCTGGAATTCTGCACTGGAGAGTGTCATCATGTCATTGTTGCAGGCAGGAAATATTCCGGCAGACGGAACAAGACGTCGGTTTATGAACACAAAGATGTTTCCTTCATGCGAAATATTCTATATCCTAATATAGAATATACGGACTCGGTATGGTTCGGTTTTAAACACGGTTAAAACATCATGTTGATTCCGGGCAACACTGTGTTAAACTGGATTTCTCAAGGGTGCTTGGCAAAAGCATAAGGAAACATGGACAAGGTATTGGAAACGCTGGTTCTGCAGGACTATGAAGTCGTGTTTGAGGTCGATCCGGCTGCCGACAGGTTCAGGAAAATCATCTCAAAGCCGGATGCGCTTGTCCAGTTCCCTGACGAAGGACGGATGACCGAAGCCAGGGGATTCGTCGCGGCTGATGATATCCACGAGGCTGACAGGAGCATTTTCCTGGCCGAGACGCAACTGGATCATGTCCTGATGAAAATGGGGAAAAGGGAACCCCTTTCCATCAAATACCGCCGTTACTCACACACGAAAGACATCCATTACCGCAGCATTTCCTTCATTCCACGAAGCCACGGTTCTTCTTTTGTCTGCGCCATCCGTGACGAAACGAAAGAGGTGAGACGCCAATACGAGAGCAACCTGGATT
>JAEYIG010000080.1 GCA_023409175.1 Pseudomonadota bacterium | reverse complement strand
GCGGGCAGCAGTTCCGGCAACAGGCACAGCATCCGTTCGCAGACTTCCCGCTGGAAACGCCCGAAAATATCGTATGAGGTCGCGGCGCGGCCAAATGCCTGACAGACTTTTCCTTTATCCATTGTCATTCAAGGAGAAATTGTCTGATCAGCCGGGCACATTCTTGTGGCTGCGACAGGAAAGCGGCATGGGCGACTCCCGGCAGGACTTCCAGGGTCGCATCCGGCATCGTCTGTTGCATCCATTCTGCTGCCTCGACAGGCATCAGGGGGTCAAAAGCGCCATGGATCAACAGGGTTTCCTGCCGGATCTCCGGCACGATGGGGCGGAGATCGGTTTCCGCCAGAAAATCGAGACCGGCTTCGAGCACGGGAAGCGGGGAGGGCGGCAGGGCCAGCAGTTCACGGATGATGGTGCGGGCATTCGTGTCCTTGCGGTTGAACAGGGACACGAAATGACGGAGGGTGGCATGCATGTCGTTTTCAACGTCCGTACGGAATTTCCTGCCCGTTTCACGGGAGATGCTGTGTTCCCAGTCCGGTTTCTGGACGAAGCAGGGCGTTGCCCCGAAGAGGATCAGTTTTTCGATCCGTTCCGGATAGTGGTAAGCGGCAGACATGGCGAGAATCGCACCCATCGACGAGCCGCACAGGATGACCGGTCCGGGTATGTCTTCCATCATCTTCCCGATCCAGACGGTAGCCGGATCGCCTTCAGGCAATACCGAACCGTCATAGCCGGGCAAACGCATCGGCTGAAGACGGATTGTATCAGGCAAATCCTTTTTCAGTTCGGCGATGAGCGGGGAAAATGCCTCTGTCGATATTCCCCAGCCGTGCCAGAAAACCAGTGTTGTCATTTTATTTCCCTTAACGCATCAACCAGTTGCGCAACATGGTCTTCAGTATGCGCCGCCGAAAGGGAGATGCGCAAGCGGGCACTTCCTTTGGGCACGGTTGGCGGCCGGATGGCAGGTACCCATATCCCGCGGTTCGAAAGTGCTTCAGACACTTTCAGTACCCTGTCGTTTTCACCGACGACGACGGGTTGGATGGCTGTAAACGAGGGCAGCAGTTTCCATTGGGTGCCCTTGAGGCCGTCCCTCAACCGGGCGATAAGGGCCTGCAAATGGTTCCGGCGGTCTTCGCCGTTTTTGATCAGTTCAAGGCTTTTGAGGAGAGCCGATGGGATGACCGGGCTGGATGCCGTCGTGAAGATATACGAACGGGAACGCTGCATCAGCCATTCGATGACCGTATTCGAACCCGCTATGAAAGCGCCGGAGACGCCAGCCGCCTTGCCCAGTGTCCCGATATACACCAGCCGCGGGTGAAAAGGCAGCTTGCAGTGGTTCAGGGAACCGCGGCCTTCATTGCCGAGCACGCCAAAACCGTGGGCGTCGTCCAGTACCAGCCATGCATCGTGTTTTTCGGCCAGCCTGAAGAGGTCATTGATGGGAGCGAGATCGCCGTCCATGCTGAAAACGGCATCGGAGAGGATCAGTTTGCGTCTGGCGGTGCTTTCGGAGAGCATTTTCCCGAGCTGGGCCATATCGCAATGGGCATAACGGCGATGGTCGGCCCGGGACAACTGGACGGCATCAATCAGGGACGCATGGTTCAGACGGTCGGCAAAGACCACATCCCCACGCCCGACCAGCGTCGGAACGACGCCGACGTTCGCCATATAACCTGTGCTGTAGAAAAGGGCGCGTTCTGCCCCGACGAAAGCCGCAAGTGCTTTTTCCAGTGCATCATGCGGGCTCATGTGTCCGTTGACGACATGCGACCCGCCGGAGCCGGTACCCCACTGGCGAGCCGATTCGCAGACGGCATCCGTCAGGACCGGATGGGATGCCAGTCCCAGATAATCGTTGCTGCAGAAGGCGAGCATCGGCTCGCCGCTGACGACGGCATGCGTGCCGCAGGACGATTCCAGCGTCCTCCGGTTCCGGATCAGGTTTTCTTTTGAAAGTGACTCAAGCTGATGGGTCAGTTCTTCCCATATCATTGTTATTTCCGCTTATCAATAATGTCGCCTACCGAATCACCCGTTCGTGAAGGCTTGCAGGAGCATCATTATACAATTCTACGAGGGTCGATGCGCGTGTTCCGTAGTCAGGGGACTGGATACACACGGCTGAGAGGAGTTTTTCCCATTCATAGGGAACACCGGTACGGGGAAGGAGCTTGTCGGGAACCGTTGCCGTATCCGAAAGCATCTCGAAATAGGCGTCTTCAGGAGCACCGACACCAAGCAGGCAGCCGAACTGGGCACGTGTCCTGACGACCTTGGGCCACGGATCGTTCAACAGGGCGTTGGACAGGCCGTAGATGCCCGGCTCCAGAGGCGTGCCGTTTTTCGGGTTCATCATCCCGAAATTCGAATACCAGATCAGGGTATCGGCATCGCCGACCAGCAGGTTGAAACCGTTATAGTGGTAGGCCTCACGTTTGATGTCATGGATATATTCTTCCGGGGTAAGGGAGGACGCCAGATAATCGCTGACCAGCAGTCCACGGGTCGGGGCGTCATCTTTCATGAGATGGGGCATGCGGACGTTTGTCAGGGCGGCAAAACGGCTGCCTTTCCGTCCCGACCGGTCGGCCACGCCAAGCCATGTGCCACCGCCTTCAAGGTCGCGCCCGGCATAGATTTCCGGATGGTCTTCCCATCGGTGCGCCGGGAGTGCCGGACGAGCATAAAACTCATCCCGGTTCGACGCGGCGACCAGTGGAACGTCGGGCATGACATGCCAGGCAAAAACAATCAGACACATATTCGAGGCTCCGGGATGGGTGACAAAAAAACGGATAATGTTTCAGGTGGACATCATTTTAAATCAAAAGAAAAATTTCCGTTTTCTTATGGCACAGTTTGCCGCAAGCCCCGTTTTTTCATTGTGCCGGTGGATTGGCTTTT
>JAEYIG010000056.1 GCA_023409175.1 Pseudomonadota bacterium | reverse complement strand
TCCGATAAACTGGGTCGTAAAACGGTTTACTTCATCTATTCCATCGTTGGTGCAATTCTGTACGCATCCATTCCAACACTGGCTTCTTCCCTGAACCTGCTGTTGTTCCTGTGTGCAGTATGTATCTGTATCTCTTTCTACGGTGGTGGTTTCTCGACCATTCCTGCCTATCTGGCTGACTTGTTCGGTACCCAGTTCGTCGGTGCTATTCACGGTCGTCTGCTGACCGCATGGTCTACAGCCGGTTTGCTGTCTCCATTGCTTGTCAACATCATCCGTGACGTACAGTTGAACGCAGGTATTCCTAAAGCTCAGGCATATTCCGTTACCCTGTATGTAATGGCCTGTTTCCTGGTCGCTGAATTCTTCTTTGCCCTGATGGTTCGTCCAGTCAATAGCAAGTACTACATGACTGAAGAAGAAGTCAAAGCTGCCAAGGCTGAACTGGAAGACAAGGTTATGGCCGCTCAGGCTTCCGGTGTTGTGCCTAAAGCAACTCCAACCTCCGCTGGCACCATGATCATCTGCTGGCTGATCGTTGGTATTCCTCTGCTCTGGGGTGTTTACCAGACCGCTCTGCAAACAATTAAAATGTTTTCATGATCGGAGGAAAGTAGCTTTTACAGGCTGCTGACTGAATGAAACATCCGCATGTGCGAAAGCCATGCGGATGTTTTTTTATTGGTGATTCTGGCGATCAGCCGGAATTTTCCCGGAAAAGGCCAGCTTCTTTTTTGCAGCTTGACCTGATTCAAAGTGGAAAGGAGAAGCGGGAGATTGATTTTTTTCGAAAAGTCATTTTTACGGAAAACGGAATTCGTTTTTGTGTCGCAGAACTGTCAGGCAAGCCGATTTCACGATACAAAAACCTTTATGGCAGAAAGTCAGGCCAATCATGTGCACAATATTCGCTAAGGATACCGCCGACGCGGTAAAATAGAGGTTTCGTTTTTTACTTAATCTTATTTCATCATGACTGTAAGAACTCGTTTTGCACCAAGCCCAACCGGTTTTCTGCATCTGGGCGGTGCACGCACTGCCCTTTATTCCTGGGCGTATGCCCGTCATCATGGCGGCCAGTTTGTTTTGCGGATTGAAGATACGGATGTGGAACGTTCCACTCCAGAGGCGGTACAGGCGATTATTGATGGCATGAAATGGCTGGATCTCCAACACGATGAAGGCCCCTTCTATCAGATGAAGCGTATGGATCGTTATCGTGAAGTCATCGACCAGATGTTGAAAGAAGGGACGGCTTATTACTGTTACTGTTCGCAGGAAGAACTGGAAGCCATGCGGGAAAAACAGAAAGCGGCTGGTGAAAGTCCCCGTTATGACGGTACCTGGCGACCTGAACCGGGCAAGACTTTGCCACCTGTTCCGGAAGGCAGGAATCCGGTCGTGCGTTTCAGAAATCCGAAGGAAGGCGATGTTACCTGGAATGACCTGGTAAAAGGTGAAATCACTATTTCCAACAGTCAACTGGATGACTTGATCATTGCGCGTTCAGACGGAACGCCAACGTATAACTTCTGTGTCGTCGTTGATGACTGGGACATGAGAATTACCCATGTCATTCGTGGTGACGATCATGTCAATAACACACCACGCCAGATCAATATCCTGAAGGCGTTGAATGCTCCACTGCCTGAATATGCCCATTTGCCGATGATCCTGGGTGATGATGGCGAAAAACTGTCCAAACGGCATGGCGCTGTTTCCGTGATGGAATATCCGGTTGCCGGTTATCTGCCTGAAGCGATGTTGAATTATCTGGCACGTCTTGGCTGGAGCCATGGGGACGACGAAATCTTTTCGATGGACCAGTTCTGTGAATGGTTCGATTTCGACCACCTGTCGTCTTCCGCGGCACAGTTCAATACGGAAAAGCTGAACTGGCTGAACAATCACTATATCCGCGAAGCTGACAATGCCCGACTGGAAGCGCTGGTCCGTCCCCAACTGGACAGTATGGGCGTCATGCTGGATAAAGGCCCTGCGTTGCAGGATGTGATCGGTCTGATGAAAGATCGTGTCAATACGGTTAATGAACTGGCGAATGCCTGCCTGATGTTTTATATGGAACCCGATCCGGACCCGGAATTGCTGAAGGAACATCTGACGGACATTGCCCGTGCAGCCTTGAAAGAATATGCCTCCAATATCGAAACGATAGAATGGAAACGGGAAGAACTCTCGGCCATGATGAAAGGCATCCTGAAACAGAACAAGCTGAAGATGCCAATGGTCGCGATGCCTTTGCGCCTTTTGCTGACGGGTCAGTTGCATACGCCTTCAATCGATGCGGTCGTTTGTCTGTTTGGAAGGGAAACGGTTCTGTCGCGTTTGAAGAATCTGTAATGGATTGCAGGAATAGCCGGTTTTTGTGGGGCTGAAGAGTGTCTTCAGACAATTCTTTACGCTTTTGTAGTGATGGAAGACCGGTTTGATGTTTTTCTGAATGTTGTGCGTAGCTGACACTTCCTTGTTTTATCATTTGGATTGTCAAACCATAAAAAACTTTGCTATAATCTTCTTTCTGCATTGGGGGTATAGCTCAGCTGGGAGAGCGCTTGCATGGCATGCAAGAGGTCAGCGGTTCGATCCCGCTTACCTCCACCAATTTGTAAAGCAGACTTAAGATTGTGTCTCCATCGTCTAGAGGCCTAGGACACCACCCTTTCACGGTGGGAACAGGGGTTCGAATCCCCTTGGAGATGCCATCTTTTCATTCCTTTTTTCCCTTTTTTTGTGTTGGATCGCATAATTGCGTTTTTTTCATGAATAACTGGCGTTGTGTTCGCTTCTCCGGGATGATAGTCCACGAAAAATCCACTACAATTACAAGTTCTGTCGCCTCTTTGTAAATATCATGCGTCGTTTAACTAGAACCGGATCTTCCAGACTTTGTTCAGACAGCCAGCGTCTTGTGTCGCTGGCTTTGGAAATGTTTCATGCTTCCAGTCTTCTGGAAAGCGAATTTTGCCGGAAAAAAATGGAAACCCTTGTTTCCAGATTGTTGCACGCGAAAAAACAGTCCGTTTTGAACGATGCGATCGAATGTCTGTTCGCATCCGATATGGATGCTTATAACTGTCTCCTTGAAGTGGTTGAAGCATTGAGCGAATCGGCTGTCGTCCAGGTGGACGACAAGGAGTATCAGGTTTTGCTGGTGGCGATACCTGTTTTGGCGTGGACGCGTTTTTCCATACCGTCCGGAACCCTCTCGCCTGAACTGACTGAAACGATTTCAGAGCGTTTCGGTGAGCTGATTCTGGCGGACAATGTGAGGTTTGCCCTGGCTCCAGGATTATATGCCGTTGACCAGCTGCCTTTTACGCATGTCGATGTGATGGCAGTCACGCATGGGCTGGTCCAGTCGATTATCCAGCATTCAAGGTTCGAGTTGGCTTCCAAGCAGGAAACGGTACCGTTCCTGGCCGATGGGCGTTATTTGATCGCAGCGGTCATGGCACCGGTGGGTGAACCCATGTTCCGTTGGCAGGTCAACTCCGAACAGGCCACTTTTGAATCAGCCAAGGATGACTGTCTGGAAGAATGGCAGAAGCAAGTCACTTTTCTTTTCTCCGAGATGTTGCCCGGATGTAATGTTGAACTGTTATTGCCGGGAGGCTTTTTCAATACCTGCCGTATTGCCGATCAGTTGATCAGGCCTTCGACGATACGGGCAGCTGTCCATTATCTGACGTATGCCCTGGATACGCAGCCTGAAAATCTGTGTGCGGTTGTCGGAGGGTTCGGGAAGAACCTTGACGGCATTCAGGTAGAGGAATACCGCATCAGTTTTTATCAAAAGGACAGTGACAAAATTGTTTATGGCATTGTCTGGCCGATATATGGATCGGAAGAATTCGATTCAATGACATGGTCTGCCCAGCTGGAAAGCCCTCTTGCCCTGAAAAGAGGGAACAGGCAGCTTGTCCAGATTTTCGAGTTGCTTCGTGAACTGGGCATCTCATACGACAAGACGGCAGTCGAACGTTTTGCCATGGAATTTTGCGAGGATTGCGGAGCGCCGTTGTTTGCGGATACCAATGGTGAACTGGTTCATGCCGAAATGCCCGAAGATTCCAAACGCGAAACACAATTGCATTAAACCGGTTCGTTCTTCATTGCCAGTCTGGAATTATTTCTTTTCAGGCGTCCAGTGGCCTGACTGGCCGCCGCTTTTTTCCAGCAAGCGGATGTCAGTCATGACCATTCCACGATCGACGGCTTTGAGCATATCGTATATGGTCAATAGTCCTGTCTGAACAGCAGTCAGCGCTTCCATTTCCACGCCCGTTTTTCCGATGGTTTCCGTTTGCGCACGGCAAACGATGCAGGCATTTTCTGCCGTGAAATCAACAGTCACCCTTGTCAGTCCGATGGGGTGGCAGAGGGGAACCAGTTCGCTTGTCTTTTTAGCCCCCATGATGGCGGCAATACGGGCGATACCCAGCACATCGCCTTTATCTGCAGACCCTTCAAGAAGGATAGTCATTGTTTCGGGTTTCATATGTATGGAACCGGTGGCAATTGCAATGCGATGTGTTTCCTTTTTTTCACCGACATCGACCATATGGGCTTTTCCTGCTGCATCGAAATGCGTCAACTGATTTTTGTCGTCTTTGTCGGAAGGATTCTGTGGCATAAAACGAATAAGCGATTGTGCGTTTGGCGTGAAATGATTATAAAGTACCGGTATGATAACACTGTGAGCCAGTTTTAATTTATCACCTGACAATCTTATGATTTTACATCTTCGACGCTTCGTCTTGCCTGTATTGGCCGTGTTTTGTCTGCAGATTTCCACTGTCGGGGCCCAGTCAGGCATTCCCAGCATAGGCGATACGGCCAGAGGTGAAATGACACCTGTCGCCGAGTACAAGCTGGGGCGTGAAATAATGCAGCAGATCAAGGGCGATCCGGCTTACGTGAACGATCCGGTCCTCACGGAGTATCTCTCCAATCTCGGTAACAGGCTGGTGTCCGCCAATGTCGAAACCCGGGGCGAACTCACCAACGATTTCAGCTTTTTCGCCATTCGGGACGGGACCCTGAATGCTTTTGCGTTGCCGGGCGGCTTTATTGGTGTCCATACAGGCCTGTTGCTGGCGACGCAGAGTGAATCCGAACTGGCGTCCGTCTTGTCGCATGAAATCGGGCACGTTTCGCAAAGGCATATTGCCCGTATGATGGGGCAGGCCAAACAGGATATGCTCATTCCGATTGCATCGGTCGTTCTGGCGATTCTGGCTTCACGTGCAGGGGGAGATGCCGCTGGCGCTGTCTTGATGGGCGGTCAGGGATATGCCTTGCAACGGCAGATCAATTTTACGCGCGATGCGGAAAAAGAAGCGGATCGTGTCGGTTTCCAGATCCTCAAAGGTTCCGGTTTTGATACGACCGGCATGACGACCTTTTTCCAGAGGATGCAGACGGCAACGCGTACTTACAGCGATGCGCCGTCCCCTTATTTGAGGACTCACCCGCTGACTTCCGAGCGTATTGCCGATATCGAAGCAAGGGTTCGCCGCGAGCCTTATAAGCAGCATGCGGACGATATTGATTTCTATCTCGTACGCGCGAATGCACGCATCGATCAGGATGACAGTGAACCCGCACTACGCGAGGCAGCTGCCGTTTTTCAGGAACAGATCAAAAGCGGCAGCCGTCTGTTTATGGCCGCCGGAAATTATGGTATGGCTCTGATCGCATTGCGTAACAAGAATCCTTCCGAAGCTAAATCCTATCTGCTTCAGGCGAAAAAATCCGCCGGAAGTGCAGCCACAAAGAGCCTGGCTTTAGACAGTTTGTCCATTGAAATCCTTTTGGCTTCGAACCAGCCTGCTGAAGCTGTCCGTGAAGCGCGTGCGGCAATGAACCGCTATCCCTCTTCACGGGCGATGGCACATCTTTATGCCACTTCCCTGTATGCTTTTAAACGTTACGATGAGGCGTCAAAATTCCTGAGGAAGCAGGCCCAGTCATACAGGGATGATCCCGATCTGCAAAGACAGCTTGCCAGGGTTTATGATGCACAAGGCAAGAAAGCGCAGATGCATATGGCACTTGCCGAGTCCTATGGGCTGGTCGGTGCATATCAGGCTGCCCTGGAACAGCTCAAGCTGGCACGCCAGTCATCCGACGTGAGTTTTTACGAGCAGTCGATGATTGATGCCCGGGAACGGGAATGGAAGAAAATCATCCGTGAAAGCCTGAAAGAAAAATCTTAAGGTTCTTTTGCCCATATGAAGAAAAGCCCGTCAAAACAGATTGACGGGCTTTTTTGCAATAGCAGTGTGTGTCTCAAGCGATCGTCAAAACAGCTTAACGATGGCTTTCTGCCGCACGGCGGCCTTCGCCGCTTCTATGTTGTCCACGATTTTGCCCCGTACCGTCTTTTCTGGCGGCTGCAGGCTTGCCAAAACCGCGTTGGCTGAATTTCGGTGCCCCATTGCGTTTGCTGCCGGGTTTCCAGTTGGCAGGTTTGCGCTTGGAGGGTGCCTTGAAGGTCAGTTTCGGTTCAAACCCTTCAATCACATTCACGGGAATGGTTTGTTTCGTGAAGCGTTCAATTTTCTTCACGCTGTGATTGTCATTATGGTTGACCAGCGAAATGGCTGTGCCATGACGACCGGCACGGCCTGTACGGCCGATCCGGTGGACGTAATCTTCCGGGAATTTCGGCAGATCAAAGTTGACGACGTGAGTGATGTTCGGAATGTCGATACCCCGGGCGGCAACGTCGGTCGCGACCAGAATCTTGACTTGTCCCCTGCGCAGTTTGGCAAGTGTGCGGTTGCGTGCTCCCTGTGGCATGTCCCCATGCAGGGCTGCAGCCGAAAAACCGGCAATGGCCAATCGGTCGGCGACGATATCGGCGTCCCGCTTGGTGGCAGTGAAAACCAGTGCCTGATCCAGCGAACGGTCGTGCAACAAATGGTCAAGCAGACGGTTCTTGTGGGGCAAATCGTCCACGAAATGGATCATCTGGTCGATATTTTCGTGGCGCGATGCGACTGAATGGATATGGATCGATTCCGCATCGGTAGTCACTTTCCTTGCCATATTGCCGACGCTGCCTTCCAGTGTGGCCGAGAAGAGCATGGTCTGACGATTTTCCGGGGTTGCGGCGATGATGGTTTCGATATCTTCGATAAATCCCATGTCGAGCATGCGGTCGGCTTCGTCCAGAACGAGAATTTCGAGCTGGTCGAAACGGATCTTGCCGGAATGCATATGGTCGATCAGTCTGCCTGGTGTGGCCACCAGAATTTCCGGATTTTTAGCCAGCAATTGCATCTGTTTCGGGTAAGGCATGCCTCCCAGAATGGCGACGGTACGGAAATGTTTCAGGTAAGCGCTGTAATCCTCTGCCGATTTCACGATCTGGAGCGCCAGTTCGCGGGTCGGAGTCAACACCAGCATTTTCGGATGGGCTGCTTCAAAACGGACTTTTTCACCTTTGGCGCGGGCTGCCTGACGTTTCTGGTTAACGGTTTTTTTATCGCTCTTTTCGAACGTCATGCTGGCAAAACGGTGCAGGGCAGGCAGCATGAATGCGGCCGTTTTTCCGGAACCGGTTTGTGACGATACCAACAGGTCTTTTCCTTCAATACCTAAGGGAATCGCTTTTTCCTGAACAGGAGTCGGCTTGTCGTAATGGATATCGGCAAGCGCTTTCTGGATTAACGGATGTAATCCGAGTGCTTCAAATGTCATTTTTTTTCTCTTTATAAAAATGGGTTTTCCTTGTGGGAAAACGTTAAAAAATGGCAATATCCAGCACCAAATTACGAAATGACTTGATGGAGAAATTTCGGCACAAAAGCTTTGCGCCAGAAATGTGTCTAAAACACGGTAGGCGGAAGGGCTTAAGATAGGCATGAAGAATTCATGCGCAGGCTGGCAATGCCATTATCAGATTGTGCAGAAATATTTTTTCTGCACAATCTATCAATTATAACTGATATTCAGGAATTAGTCTTGCTCTTTTTGGGCATCCACACCGTCGGTGTTCAAACCCATGACGTGGGAGAAGCCACCATCGACGTAGGTGATTTCGCCTGTGATACCGGAAGCGAGGTTGGAAAGCATGAAGGCGGCTACGTTGCCGATTTCTTCGATCGTGACATTACGACGCAGGGGGGCGTTTTGTGCGACGAAGTTCAACAGGATATTGAAGTCGCGAATGCCGCTGGCAGCGATCGTTTTGACAGGACCGGCCGAAATGGCATTGACGCGGACGCCTTTCTTGCCAAGGGATTCAGCCATGTAACGGACACTGGCTTCCAGAGAGGCTTTTGCCAGACCCATCGTATTGTAGTAAGGAATGGCACGGGAAGAACCAAGATAGGTCAGGGCCAGTGCAGAAGAACCGGGCCCCATCAGGTGACGGGCAGCCTTGACCATGGCCGGATAACTGTAAGCGGAGATATCATGGGCGATCTTGAAGTTTTCGCGGGACAGGCCGTCGAAAAAATCACCGGCAATCGCTTCACGCGGTGCAAAGCCGATAGAGTGAACCAACCCATCCAGACGGCCCCATTTGTTTTCGATTTCGCTGAATACGTGTTCGATATGTTCATCCTGGCCGACATCGCATTCGTAAACCATGTCGCTGCCCATCTCTTTTGCAAATGCGTTAATACGGTCTTTAAAACGATCACCGACGTATGTAAAGGCCAGTTCGGCTCCCTCGCGCTTGCACGCTTCGGCAATGCCCAACGCAATGGAACGGTTTGACAACAGACCTGTGATAAGGATTTTTTTACCTTGCAAAAAAGCCATGCATGACTCCAAAACTATATTGTATTTGCCGTGGTACGGCGTTTTATTTAAAAAATCGGATAGATTGATGAACCGGATTCATCGTCGTCATCCTCTTCTGGCAAGATTGTAGTTCGTCAGAAAGATTGCGGCAACTTTTCCATTCGATTGCTGCTTATTTTAAAGACCAAATGTGGTGTTTAGGCTTTCTTTTTGGAGGAAGACCGTTTTTTGGTTGTTGTTTTTTTCGCAGATGCCTGCGCTTTTACCGGCTTGGCCTGTTTTTTGGAAGAGGCCGATTTGGCACTGCGGGCATTCTTTGACTTGACCAGTCCTTTTTTCGTGGAAGTCCTTTCCTGCTCGTCCATCACGACCTTGACACGTGATACACGTGAAGAACCGTGAACAGCCTTGACTGTTCCGGCTCTCGATGCCGTGGCAGAAGCCCCCCGAGTGGGAACGTGGACTTTCAGGATGGTTCCTTTTGGAATGTTGTCGCCCTTGATCGAGTTCCAGGATTTCAGCTGGGCTACGCTGACACGATAGCGTTTGGCAATGGAAGCGACGTTAGACCGTTTTTTGACGGGAACGCTGACCAGGCGGGTTGCCGGGGCGTCTGTTTCCCACGCGACTCGGGCGCTGTTGACCAGTTCAGGAGCGATATCCTGGTCGAATCCGGACGTTTTCGGGACAAGGATGGCAGACCCGAATTTCAGGCTGGTCCGTGCCGGGATATTGTTGGCGTGACGGATGACATCGGCAGAGGTGTTGAATCTTGCGGCAATATCTTCGACTTTTTCACGGGAGCCGGTCACTTGATAAGCTGTCCAGGAAGAAAGCGGATGAGGCCATTTGCTGAGATTTCTCCGGAATTTTTCCGCATTCTCTTTCGGAAGCAGGATCTTGATTTCATTGCCGCCGGCGATGACGTATGGGCCGAATTGCGGATTCAGGGCCCTGAAGTCGTCCAATGTCATTTCCGCGAGCCTGGCGGCGACTTTCACGTCGATGTCGCGGGTTTTGCCAATCGTGACAAAGTAAGGCTGATTTTCAATGACAGGCAGTTTGACGCCAAACCTGTCGGCATTGGCAACAATATTCTTGACGGCCTGCAGCTTGGGAACGTAGTTGCGGGTTTCCGCCGGCATGTATGCCGAAATGCTGTTGAAGGTAATCGGTTTGCCGGCCTTTTCGGCTTTTTTGACAGCCCGCATGACGGAACCTTCACCCCAGTTGTATGACGCCAGAGCCAGCTGCCAGTCACCGAACATGGTGTACAGCCTTTGAAGATAAGTCAGGGCAGCGTCAGTGGACTGAAGGATGTCACGCCTTTCGTCACGGAATGCATTCTGTGCCAGATCGTAATGGCGACCAGTGCTTGGAATGAACTGCCAGAGCCCTTCTGCCTTGGCAATGGAACGGGCATGCGGGTTGTAGGCCGATTCAATAAATGGCAGGAGAGCCAGTTCGGTTGGCATTCCCCGTTTTTCCAGTTCCTGAACGATGTGGAAAAGGTATTTTGAGCCGCGTTTTGTCGTTCTCGCAAAATATTCCGGTTTTTTCAGGTAGTAATTTTCGTGATTCTGAACGAGAGGATTGGAGAGGTCCGGAATGGCGAATCCATGTCTGATACGACCCCAGACGTCGACTTCATTGATCGACAGGATTTCGGTCAAGGGATCTTCATCACTGAACTGACTTAAAGGATCTATTTCCGCGGCAGACTGGAATGTTGCCAGCTGCGCGTCTTTACTGAATTTCGGAAGACTGATATCGCGGGCTTCTACAAGAGCTGGTGCGGCAACAGTAAAGCATCCGGCCAAAGCCAGAACGAGAAATTTAAGTCGTTTTTTAGGCGTCATATTTTTCAGTCAGTTAGTGTCGAAAACGGCATCGGCAGTGTAAGTAAGATGTCTGTTTCCGTCAAGAAGATTTACAAAAAAACCAGTGCTTGAATGATCCGAATAAGTATTTGATATTCAAGCTGTTTTTATTATTGAAAGTCGAGTGTTTTCACTCCGTCGGAGCATCCCATCAGGCAGAGGTTTGCGCCTTGTCGGGCAAAGAGCCCAACCGTGACGACCCCAACGATGTTATTGATTTTTTCTTCCAGATCGGCCGGGTCTTTGATTTGCAGGCCAGACACATCCAGAATGACATTTCCGTTATCCGTTACAAATGGTTTGCCGTCTTTCATGCGCAGTGCAGCCTGTCCACCGAAGACGGCAAGTTTTCTGGCAATCAGTCGTGATGCCATGGGAATGACTTCGACCGGCAGAGGAAATTTTCCCAACAGGTCGACCAGTTTTGATTCATCCGCAATGCATATGAACTTTTCGGATGCTGACGCGATGATTTTTTCACGGGTCAAAGCCCCGCCACCGCCCTTGATCATGGCGCCCTGTCTCGTGATTTCATCGGCGCCATCTATATAGACAGGAAGTGTTTCTGTTACATCGTTCAGGTCGAAGACGTGGATGCCATGCGATGCAAGACGGTCAGCTGTGGCTTTCGATGAAGCGACTGCGCCGACGATTCGATTTTTGATACGTGCCAGTTCATCGATAAAAAAATTGGCGGTGGAACCTGTTCCAACGCCGATAATCTTTCCTTCCGGAACATATTGTATGGCCGCGCGTGCGACAGAAAGCTTCAGATCGTCTTGTGACATGATTTATCGGTAAATGAACTGTTTGAATGGGAGTGCATGAACAAAAAACAGCATTTTATCCGTTTTTAACGAAAGATCGAGTCAGTTTAGCCCGTTAGAGGCCGTTGAGTCAATTTTTCTTTTCCTTTTCGGAGTGGTTTCTTGCGTCTGCTCAAGGTTCCATCCGCTGTGAAAAGGGGAAAGCGAACACGGCAGGGACAAGGCCTGATGCTTACTCGTGTTTTTCATCGTTTTCATGCACTTCATTGTTTTCATGGTCGAGAGTTTCATAAAGCGCGATTTGCAGGCGCGAATGAATGCGGACGAACCAGCTCCGGAGAAGAAAAACGATTCCGACGATCGAGATGATAACCAGTATCAGCGCTTCCCGTTTAGGGAGGATACCCGCAGAGAGGGCTGACAGCAGCAACATGGTTACCGTCAGAAAAAGCAGTGGGAGCGTCTCGCTGATGATCCGTCGCACTTGTTGGGTATGACGGCCAGTGATACTTTCACGTACGCTCATTTCCGCAAGCATCATGGAAAGTGCCTTGAATTTCCTGAACGCTGCGATCAAAAAAGGAAGGGAAATCACAAGTGTCGTTCCCCAGATGATGGATTTTCGCCAGTCGATATCGCCGATCCAGTCGGAAAGGAAATGGCTTTGGAGATTGACGGCCAGATAGGTGCTGCAAAGGAATATGGCAATGACAATCGCCATGTTGATTCCGATCTGGATAAGAATACGTTTGATCATGTTCCAGATGACGGCATTCGTTCCCTGCGGGTGCAGGTTGTTCAGCCATTCTGCATATAAATTGGCTATCCGGGCAACCGGTTGCGGGATCATTTTGCCGACTTGTCGCGCCACAGGGTCGGCTGCCCTGATCAGGTAAGGGGTAGTCAGCGTCGTGATGGCCGAAACGGCAACGGCAATGGGATACAGGAAGTCACTGGTTACGCCATAGGACATCCCCAGTGCGGCGATGATGAATGAAAATTCACCGATTTGGGACAGCCCCATCCCGACTTTCAGGGAGGTACGGCCATCGTTACCGGCAATCAGGGCGCCCAGTGTGCAGCTGGAGACCTTTCCTATAATCACGGCACCGGCAATGATCAGGATCGGAACGGCATAATCGATCATGATTTTCGGGTCCAGAAGCAGTCCGACGGCGACGAAAAAAATGGCCGAAAACATGTCGCGGATAGGTTCAATTGATTTCTCGATCCAATGGAGCTCTTTGGCTTCCGCTATGATCGCACCGATGATGAAAGCGCCCAGGACCATGCTGTATTCCAGCTTGACGACCAGAAGGCAGAATCCGAAACAGAGTCCCAGTACGGTGACCAGCATCATTTCATTGCTGTGGAATTTGGCGACGTAGGCGAGAAGCCGGGGTACCAGCAGAATGCCCACCAGCATGGCAACGACCATGAATAGTGTCAGTTTCGAGATCGTAAAGAACACGTCGCTCCCACTGACACTGCCGGATATGGCGACACCGGAGAGCAGGGCGATCAGGCCGATACCCAGGATGTCTTCGACGATAAGAACGCCGAATATCAGGTGTGCGAAACGCTCGTGTTTCATTTTCAGGTCATTCAGTGCCTTGACGATAATGGTTGTCGACGATATCGCAAGAATGGCTCCGAGAAAAAGGGCATCCAGGTTGTTTGTCCAGCCCAGCCAGAGGCCGATCTGGTATCCGAGCCAGATCATGACGACAATTTCCAGTACGGCCGCGATCAGGGCTGTTGACCCGACCTTCATCAGCTTCCGGATGGAAAACTCCAGGCCAAGGGAAAACATGAGAAAAATGACACCCAGTTCTGCCAGTACCTTGATGGTATGTTCATCTTTGATCAGTTCGAAGGGAGGGGTATGCGGCCCTATAAGGATGCCGGCAACGATATAGCCCAGCACGACAGGTTGTTTCAGGCGATGGAAAATAATCGTGACTATCCCTGCCACAATCATGATGACGGCAAGGTCTGAAATAAAGGTAATAACGCTGTCGTGCATATTCCGGTTCTAATCGTTCAAAATCATTTCAGGAACATCGTACTTGTCGATGAAAACGGTTGTCTTGTTATCGGATAACTGTTTGGCAGAACTTTGCCTGATTTCAATAAAACAGCATTTTAATATACTGTTTTATGCAATTCTTCCCTAAGCTATTACGCAGCTTTTTTATAGATAAATGTTCTATCTGCTAAAAAATTCTTACAGTAACACAGGTTCGGTTTCTTTAGACATGAAACAGGTTAATTTTCATGTTTTTCGCATGGGCTTGCTGAGCTCACAAGCCATTTCCCGTTCCGAGATGCAGGAATGCCATTTGAAATCGGGAAATCGTCTTGACGGAATAGGATCATGTTCCATGTGCTCTCCGGATGTCATTTTAAAAATGGTTGGCGTGACATCCATGTTAACGGGAAACGAAAAGTATGGAAAAAACGGAAAGAAATGGCTTTATATCAAGTTCATGAATATTCATGGCCCGTACCAATAAAAAAAGCCCCGAAGGGCTTTTTTTATTGGGCCGTATCGGCAATGATCCTGGCTTGTTTGCCGTAAACGATCAGGACTTTTTGTCCGACAGCGAAAGTCGGGGAGGTTCCCTGAACCAGGGTGACGGTTTCTCCGTTGTTGGTTCTGACGCTATATTCGATACCCGTCTGGTTGGTGACACCTTTTTCGATGGCAGAACCTGCGATGCCACCGAGAACGGCTCCGCCGATAGCGCCGAGTATATTGGCTCTGGTACCTCCTCCGATAGCGGAACCGGCTACACCGCCTGCAGCTGCACCGATAAGCGTACCTGTTTGATTAGTGCCTTGTACGTTGACCGGACGGGCACCGACAATAACGCCCGGAACACTCCGCTGTACAGTTTGCGTCGAGCCGACCGAGTAGGTGTCAGGATTGATGTTGGTAGTACAGGCCGATGCCAGCAGGCCCATACACAGTATTAGTCCAAATTGTAATTTTTTCATTATCATCCTCTGGGAATGAGAAAGTCTTCAGGTTACGAGGCCGTCCTCACGGGAAAAGAAAAAGCTCCCATAAAAGACATTTTTTGTACAGGTAATGATACTTTAAAATTCATCAGCCCGCGTGACGAACTGATGAAAAATTCAGTAACAGGATATGACAGAAGAACCTGCTGCCGGTTTCAGAATGCCGAAACGGATCGTTTATGTTTTAGTATAATAAAAACAGAGAGTTATTTTTCCTAAAGCGTTATTCCGATTTTTTACCTTTCTTTTGAAAGAATGCCAATGTCCATGCCAACCACCGATAAATCCATCAAGCCCGGTCAGGCTCAGGTTGACAATGTAAATTCAGGAGCCATTGACAATCCTATCGTTAATCCAGATCCCATTCTGAATGCCGATTCAGTCGGCAAGCCGAGTCCGATTACAGGCGGTAGTCCCATTATCGGCATACCGGATGAACAGGAATATTCTCCTGATCAGGAATATATGTCGGCCGGGTGTGCGGCATCCGTCCCTCCGGGAGCGCGCAAGATTTATATGATTATGGTGGCAGTGACCATGCTTGTCGGTTCGTTGTTCGTTTACGGCCTTTTCAAACTGTTCGATCTCTGATTGACAGGCATTCCTGCCCTGTCCGGTGTTGATTAGCCCGCCTGTTTCCGGGAAACGGCGGGTTTGTTTTTTGCAGACACTTCATATTTTCATATAATAAATTTTTCACGATCAGTCTGATGAAAGCAAAAGTATGGAATCCAAACAGTTAGTGATTATAGGTGGCGTGGCAGCTGGGGCATCATTTGCCGCCCGTGCACGACGATTGAATGAAAATGCCCGGATTATCGTTATCGAAAGGGGGCCGGATGTGTCTTTTGCCAATTGTGGATTGCCTTATCACATTGGAGGAGAGATACAGACTCGTGATGGTTTGGCTGTGCAGACGCCCGCTACCTTGAAAGCGTTGCTGAATCTGGAGGTCAGGACACAAACGGAAGCCACTCGAATCGATCGGGAGAAAAAACGGGTTTATGTCAAAAATCTTGCAACGGGAAATGCCGAATGGATTGCTTATGACAAACTGATGCTGGCGCCAGGTGCTTCCCCACGTATTCCCGATGTGCCCGGTGTTGGTGATGAAAAAATATTGACGCTCAGAAATCTTGGCGATATGGACCGGATTATCTCAGTAATGGAAACCGGAAAACGGGTTGTGGTGGTCGGTGCCGGTTTTATCGGCCTTGAAATGGCCGAACAGTTGCATCGCAAAGGACTGTCGGTGGAAGTGGTCCAGTATGGGAAACAGGTTTTGCCGCAGTTGGGAATCAGGATGGCGAAGCTGCTGGAAAACGAACTGGCACTTCATGGGATCGGCCTGCATTTGAATGACCGCATTGTCCGGTTTGAAAGAAAAGATGCGTTAGTGGAGTGTCAGCTTGAATCTGGAAATTTACTGGAAACCGATTTTGTCATTTTGTCGATCGGCATTGAACCGGAAAGCCGTTTGGCCGGTGAGGCAGGTCTGAAACTGGGCAAGAAAGGGCATATTGCCGTCAACGATTTCATGCAAACATCCGATCCGGATATTTATGCTGCCGGCGACGTTGTCGAAACGACTCATCGCCTGTCAGATGAACGGACTGCCGTGCCACTAGGAGGCCCGGCAAACCGTCAGGGACGGGTTGCTGCAGACCATATCTTCCTGGCAGAAAAAGCACGCCCTTATCCCGGTTCTCTGGGGACGGCGGTCGTTCGCGTTTTCGATATGGCAGCCGGAATGACCGGATGGTCGGAGACCTCATTGAAGGAGAACGGGAGGTCTTATGGGATGGTTACGGTTAACGATTTTCATCATGCAAGTTATTACCCGGGGGCAAAACCGCTGGCTTTGACCGTCCTGTGGGACAAGGAAACGGGAGTTTTGCTTGGTGCGCAGGTAGCCGGTCAGGATGGAGTGGACAAGCGGCTTGATGTCATGGCGACAGCTATCACGGCAAAGATGACAATCGACGATCTGGTCCATCTGGAACTGGCGTACGCTCCTCCATTTGGGGCCGCAAAGGATATCGTCAATATTGCCGGATTTGCCGCGACGAACCAGCGGGATGGTCTGGTCGATACGGTAACCGAGTTGCCTGCCGATCCCGGCATTCAGATTGTCGATGTCAGGGGAAAAGCGATGGCCGATGCCAATCCGGTAGAGGGTGCAGTCAATATTCCGATGCCTGTCCTTCGCGACAATATCAACCGGATCAATCGTGAGAAACCTGTTGTGACAGTTTGTGTCATGGGCAAGAACAGTTATTTTGCTTCCCGTGTCTTGAAACAGCACGGTTTTGACGTCAAAAGTCTGGATGGCGGCATGAAGATGGCTGTCAAACGGGGTGATTGAATTTGCCGGAATGACTGAATTTAAAAGCCCGGCCTGATTCTGGCCGGGCTTTTGGGATCAGGCCTTGCCTGACTTGACGGTTGCAATACGAGCATTGATTGGAATGTTGGAACTGTTCAGCCCAGGGGTTTGTCCGTGCAGGTCGAATTCGACATTTACGCCAGGCCTGAAGAACAGGCAGTGGGTAGAACCGCCGAAGTGGAACATGCCGGTGTGCTGGCCTTTTTCCAGATGTTGGCCTTCATAAACATGAACGTCGCAAGTCGATACCTCTGCCATACCGACAGCCATGAAACACATGAGTCCGATATCAGGATTGTCGGCTTCAATGAAGATCAGGGCACGTGTGGCGACTTCGGCAATGTAACCTTGCGAATCATTCGGACCGGCCGGATCATTGCCTTCAGAGAGAGCTTCGGAGTAATAGGTTCCCTCGATCAATCGGGTTTTGACGACAGTGCCGGAGACAGGGGAATGCCAGCGGTGATAGCTCAAGGCAC
>JAEYIG010000044.1 GCA_023409175.1 Pseudomonadota bacterium | reverse complement strand
CGCCCATGCCTCTTCGGGAGTGACTGCGCCGGCACACAGGAGGTTCAATTCTTTTGCGCGAGCCTGTGCCCTGTTCAAAATCGCTTCCGGAGTCATTTTGAATGCGCCGGATGAGTCATCCGGCGGGTTTTGTGGGGCTGGTTTGTCAGACATGTCAATATTCCTTGGAACGACAGCCGATTCATAAAATATTGCATTTTTTGCAATAAACTGTCGGCCAGAATTTACTTCAGGAAAAATTATACCTGAAATAAATGGCCCGGCCATTATTTTAGTTGCATTTTTGACAAAACTTTTACGGATTCCATTCCGCTTGAAATGGCGGATTCCAGAGTGGCAGGGTAGTCGCGGCGCATATAGTCGCCTGTCAGGAAAAGACCGTCTTTTCCCGTCATCATGGCAGGTCTCTGAAGATTTGGCGTACATGCAAAAGTCGCCCTTCTTTCCGTGATGATACGGCTCCACAAGGGCTTTGCCAGTTCAGGACGCTTGAAGGATTTCGCCAGCTGGACGGCAATATCGGCGGCGAGCGATTCCTTGTCCATCTCATCGACAGTGGATGAAACGCTGACGACAACGGCCAAAAGGCCCTTCTGGTCTGATGCCAGATGTCCCCGGTCGAAAACGTATTGTCCCCATTCCTTCCTGTCCGGATTGTCGAGAAGGGCATAGAATGGCCTGCTCAGGCGGACAGTGTCGGGATATTTCAGGTAACAGGTCGAGATCGGCTCGTATTCAAACTGTTCAAGGAGCGAGACGTCGGCCTGCCCTTTAAGGAGGGTTGCGGCACTGGCAGCGGACGTCGCCAGGATGACGGCATCATAACGTTCCTCCGGATTGGAGCTGAGCGTCCAGCCGGATTCATCGCGATCCAGTGTGCGGACGGTTTCTCCCAACCGGATCTTTCCACCCCTTTCTTTCAGGTACCCGGCCGCTTTCTCCGGAAAAATGGCTGAAAGGTTCATTCTCGGCAGGAGCATGTCTGATGCATGGCGGCGTGCGCCAAGGCTGTCTTTCAATATGGAAAGGAACACCTGTGCCGAAGCCTCTTCAGGAGGCGTGTTCATGGAAGCCATGCAAAGGGGACGCCAGAGCAGCCCATACAATCGTGGCGTTTGCCAGAACTGTTCCAGCAGACGGACAAGCGGCCTGTCTTCGCCGATATCCCACCGGATATGCCTGCAGGCGGTAAAAAAACGGGCGAGCGCGATTTTGTCTTCCCATCCGAGTCCCTTTGTCCTGAAAAGCCCGACTGCCAGATGCAGCGGCGCAGGAAGACGGGGAGTTTCGAAATTCATGGCACCCGAACCGGGAGGGTAGTGCATCTGGAGGGGAAGACGTAAAAATGCGGCATCCGGGTCAATTCCGACCCGTTCCATCATTTTCAGGGTTTTTGAATACGCACCCAGCAGGATGTGCTGTCCGTTATCGAGTGTCAGGCCTTCGATCTCCGTTTTCCGGGCACGGCCGCCCAGAAGCCGGGAAGCCTCGAAGAGGGTGACGTCAAAACCATTGCCTGCCGCTTCAACGGCCGCGGCGCAACCGGCCCAGCCTGCACCGACAATGGCGACCCGTTCACTCATCGACGTATGCCTTCCAGGCCAGCCAGAGCTTTCTGGTTTTCGTCAGGGAAACCTGTTCGGTCAGGACGGGAAAACCCTTCTTTTCGATCTGGAGCAACAATTCCCGGTAAATGGAAGCCATCATCAGTCCGGGACGCTGCGAAATGCGGTCTTCTTCTGGAAGCAGTGCGATAGCCTCATCGTACAGGGACAGGGCGCGTGTTGCCTGAAAACGCATCAGTTCCGAAAATCCGGGCGTATGACGGCTGTTTTTCAGGTCATCTTCACTGACATTGAAATGCCTCATTTCGTCGGCAGGAAGGTAGATGCGTCCGATTTTGAGGTCTTCGCCGACGTCGCGGATAATGTTCGTCAACTGGAAAGCGAGGCCGAGCCTTTCGGCATATTCTTCCGTTTGCGGATTGGTAAGCCCGAATATCCGTGCGGCCAGGATGCCGACTGCACTGGCGACGTGCCAGCAGTATTTCCTGAGGCTGTCGAAATCCGGATACCGTACCTTGTCAAGATCCATTTCCATGCCGTCGATGATGGCGAAAAGCAGGTTGACGTCCAGATTGAAGGCCTCGATATGGGGGTATAGGGCCTGCGTGATGAGGTGATCAGGACGGCCTGCCTGCATTTCGGCGATTTCCTTGCGCCAGCCATCGAGCTTGAAGCGTGCCTGATCCGGTTCTGCCGTGGTGTCATCGACAATGTCGTCCACCTCACGGCAAAAGGCATAAAGTGCCGTGATGGCTTTTCGGCGGTCTGCAGGGAGAAAACGGAAACTGACGTAAAAACTGGAACCGCTTGCCGCCGCTTTCTGTTGGCAATATTCGTCAGGCAACATGAGAGCAGGAATGAATGAAAGTCTTCATTATCCCGTAAAAACATCCCGGGACAAACCATTTTCAGGGAGAAAGTTTGTATTTTTCTCAAAAAACCGGGCAAATAATCAGGCAGATCCGCCAGGGAACAGCTCAATTGGTATTTGCACCGGAATTTTTCTTCTTCCTTGGGGAAGTATGCAAATCACCTCCGTGCGTAGCGTGGACATGGGTCAACGGCATCTCGTTTTTGGCATGAAATGCCGTGCACGACATCGTGCAGGACAGGGCATTCAGGATGCCGCAATCGGCCATGTTTTTTGCGCCATGGCATTGTTCCCTCAGGTTCTTGAGCTGCTTTTCCAGTTTTTTCAGGTCGCGGATACGCTCCGCCACATGGCCGATGTGTTCGTCCAGGAGCGCATCGACGCGTTCGCAGCTTTCATCCGGCATGTCCCTGAAATGAAGCAGGATACGGATTTCATCCAGCGTCATGTCGAGTGAACGGCAGTGCCGTATGAAGAGAAGCCGTTCGACATGGGTGTCGTTATAGACCCGGTAATTGCTGTCCGTACGCCCGATTCTGGGCAAAAGGCCTTCCTTTTCGTAATAACGGACAGTTTCCACCTGCATTCCCGTCTTTTGTGCCAGTTCACCGATCTTCATGGGCAAGTCCTTTTCTGGAGTTCCCGGGCATGGAACCCGGCAGTTTGAATCATTCGTCAAACAGTATTGTATCTCCTCTTGACTCTAAAGTGGCTACAGGGTTTTTAATAGACGGAAAATGAGGGGGAAACCATGACACACGAACATTCCAGGGAACGCAGGCACGAGGATGGACACGGCTGCTGCGGCCATG
>JAEYIG010000230.1 GCA_023409175.1 Pseudomonadota bacterium | reverse complement strand
GAAGGAGTGCCTTCAGCATCCGGTTCGCGAAACGCAATTCAAATGTCTCACGGTCGATGATATAGGCAATGGCATGGAGGCTGTCCAGGACGTTTTCCGTCATGATCAGGCTGGACTTCAGGCCAGTGACATCCGTACCGGTACAGACACAGCATTCACGGCCGTCAATTTCCGCATACTGGTAGTTCATTTTTAACCAGCGGGACAATTTTTTGAAGAAAACGGACTTGTCGACGGGTTTCCTGCCGTCCCGGACAGTATGGAGCGGGCAGCCGGGACATGGGCACTGGCGGCCGAAAAAGGCACCATAACATGGATCGCCCATTTTTGCGTCCGGGAAGGTTCCCGACGTCACTTTGTTCATCCATTGCAACGCAAACGTCTGGAAATCAATAATGCACGAAATGGAATGACAGGTTTCGACGATGAATTCTTCAATGGTGGCCATAATGTCAATCGTGAATCGGGCTGGGTGTCCGGTATGGGCACATACGATGATTGCCTATGTTTCCCATAGGCAATGTAAGAACTTTAACACAATAAAAATATCCTCCCGACACCAAACTCCCCAAATTATGGAAAAACAACACCATGAGGGTTAAAAAACCTTTTTTTGCGGCTTTTCCCTCTGTGATTTCGGGGAAAACACACTGGTTTCCGGAATGTTTCACAGGATAAACTGGCCTTTGCCGACAAATTCGGTACAATACTTTTTTAAGAAAAAGGCCGTGAATCACGCTGGTATCCCCCGGGTAAGACCGGACAGGGCACGCGGGAAAAGGCCATAAAGAACCAGAATGCTTGTTTTCATCACCATGTTGGCAATGGGCGGCCTGATCGGTTTTGTAGGAGCCGGGGGCGCAGGGGTAGTCATTGCCGTATTGACACTTGTTTTCAGTATCCCCATCCATACCGCTGTCGGCACGTCGCTGGCGGCCATGATTTTCACGACGCTCGCAGGCGCGTTCAGCCATTTCCGTGAAGGGAATCTGAACGTCAGGGTCGGGCTGACAGTGGGGCTTGCCGGTGCAATCGGCGCATTTGTCGGATCGAAGATTTCAACACTTTTGCCGGGCAGTGAACTCAAGTTCTTCACCGCGTCCATGCTGATCGCATCGGCCATCCTCGTTTACACGCGTCTCACGTATCCGAACCTGCCGCTTTTCCACCTGAAAGAAGGGCAGAAAGCCTCTCTGGACGGAAGCCGCTTCTGGCTGCTGGCCGGATTGACCGGCATCGGAAACGGGCTCCTGTCGGGAACGTTCGGTTTCGGGGCTGCCCAGTTCATCCAGCTCTCGCTGCTGATTTTCTTTGCGATGCCGCTCTACCATTCCGTCGGCACGACCATGCTCATCATCCTGCCGATCGCGGCATTCGGCGGCCTGGGCTACCTGCTCTCGGGTTATCTGGATTTCATGCTCTTCATACAGGTGCTGCTTGGCCTGATGACCGGCGCATATGTCGGAGCCAAGTTCACCCGTCATGCGCCGGGGTGGCTCCTGAAATGGATGATGGTGCTCCTTCCGGGTGTCGCCGGGTTGCTGATGATCCTCTTCGACCTGAAATGATTTTGCCGGTACCCTGACGGCTTTCCTCAGGTGGCCGTCAGGAAAAACCGTGATTTGGGGAAATAAACGCATCACTTGTGAGCAAACACAAGAAATGCGCACGCCAATACGTTAAAAAGAAAGCAATCCGCCAGTCGGGAAAACCATAGCAGGAAACGGGTTTTGCCACTGGTATCCCAGAGGCTTTCAGGGCGTATTGATCATGGCAACATTAAAACCGCTTAGCTATACCAAACAGGGCATCATAAACAGCCTTCACATACTGATCCTTGCCATGTCCGTTTTCCTGGTGGTGAGTATCACGTACGATACCTTCCACCATATCCAGTTCCTGAGCAAACGGAGTTTTCTCGATATCCAGTTCTGGATATGCATGTTCTTTCTGTTCGTCTTCTTTCTGGAAATGTATTTCTCCAGTGACCGGTGGGAATTCTTCATCACCCATTTCCTGTTCCTGCTGGTGTCGATTCCCTACCTGAACATCATTGATTATTACGAGTTGTCCTTTTCGCCGGAAACGAACTATATCATCCGGTTCATCCCGATGATCCGGAGCGGCTATGCGCTGGCCATCGTGATCGGCTGGCTGACGTACAACCGTGCCTATAGCCTTTTCATCACGTATGTGACCATGCTCATTGCGACCGTCTATTTTGCCAGCATGATCTTTTACGTACTCGAACAGGGCGTCAACCCGATGGTCACCAACTATGGCGCTGCCCTGTGGTGGGCATGCATGGACGTGACGACAGTCGGTTCCAACATCTATGCCGTCACGGTATTCGGCAAGGTCATGTCAGTTGCGCTGGCCGGAATGGGCATGATGATGTTCCCGATCTTCACCGTCTATATCACCAATGTCGTCCAGAACCATAACAAGTACCGGAGGAAGTACTATCGCGAACTGGACCAGGATTTCAAGGATGTGGAAAAAAAGAACGTATCTTCTCAGGAAACGGCACCGAAGGCGCCTGAACAGTCTGCCAGTCCCTCTCCATCAGCTCCATCTGCTCCATCCGATCCAGCTACTCAGCCACCAAAAACATCCTAGGAAAAACAGAAAAGGCAGGAAATTCCTGCCTTTTCTGATGCTTGTCCCCGGACAAAAAGGCCTCATGACGAGGCCTTTTCATTCAGTCCTTTTTCTCTTCTTTCAGCAAATCACGGATTTCCGTCAGCAACTGGATATCCGGTGGAGGAGGGGGTGCGTCAGGCGAGTCTTCCACTTTCTTGAAAGACAGGCGGCTGACCGCCTTGACGATCATGAAAATGGCAAACGCAATGATGATGAAGTCGATCGTCATCTGGATGAAATTGCCGTAATTCAATGCCACTTCAGGTGAAATGACCTTGCCGTTATCCATTACGGCTGCCTTGATCACGAATTTGAGGTCGTTGAAATGGATGCCGCCGATCAGGAGACCCAGCAAAGGCATCAGGATATCGCCGACCAGCGATGAGACGATTTTGCCGAAAGCGGCGCCGATGATGATACCGACGGCCATATCGACCACATTGCCGCGCAAGGCAAACGCTTTGAATTCTTCGAGTGTTTTTTTCATGGCGATACCCAAAAAGGAAATGTTCAGAAACACGGGAAACGTTTTGTCTGAAAGAGATGCCGTTTCCCGTACCCCGGCTGCCATTTTCGCACCGGACTTCAGTGTGAAATGCAGACCAGACGGCATTATTGTAGCGGCAGAGACTGAAGCGACATGAACAATGATCAAAATACTGGCGTCCGAATACAACACATTTCGGGAATGGAAGGGCATTTTCTCCAAAAGCCCATCCATATGGCTTAAAATCCGAAAACAATATATAATTTAATAAAATATATATTTATATAATGTATGGGTATTGATTAAGGAGAAAACACCATGAGCCGTCACCCATCAGAATGGAACCAATGGCAGGCATCGGCAGATGCGGCGGCCGGTTTCGTCAGGAAACTCGGCAATGCCGACCGGCTGAAACTCCTGTGCCGCCTCTCGGAAGGGGAATGCCATGTCGGCCAGCTTGAAGAGGAATGCGGCATCAGGCAGCCGACACTGTCCCAGCAGCTCGGCGTCTTGCGGCGGGGAGGCCTGATCCTGGCGAGAAAGGAAGGGAAACAGATGTTTTACAGCCTGGCGGATGGCCCTGCCATGCAGATCATGGCCATACTGCACGACCATTTTTGCGGAGGGAAACAATGACAATCGACTGGATCAATTTCACACCCTGGCAATCGCTGGCAGGCGGCCTGTTGATCGGCATTGCCGCCTCGCTG
>JAEYIG010000227.1 GCA_023409175.1 Pseudomonadota bacterium | reverse complement strand
AATCTGGCTCCTCGACCTGGGCTCGAACCAGGGACCTGCGGATTAACAGTCCGTCGCTCTACCGACTGAGCTATCGAGGAATTAAGAATAAGATTATAAGCAACCGAGGCCGTTTTGTCAAACTTTTTTCAGCTTTTTATCTCTGAAAACTTCGTGTTGCCTGATAAAATTTCAATTCGGAAATTATAGACCATTCGCCCTGAAATGGAAGCCCTTTCACTCTGAAGGAGCCGGTTTTCCCTTCCCGACTGTCGTTTTTTAATCGCCCTTCTTTTCCTGTGGCTTGGCCGGTGCTCCCGTACCCGGTTTCACCTCTGTTTTGGCTTCCGTATTCACTTCCGTGTTGGCATCTTTTGGCACTTCGTTCTTGTCGTTCAAAAGCTGGATGAAGACTTCGCCTTTCTTGATCATGGACAGCTCGGAACGGGCACGTTCCTCAATGGCTTCGGTACCCTCTTTCAGGCTCTGGACTTCGGAAGCGAGTTTGGCGTTTTTGGCTTTCTGGTCCTCGTTCTTTTCCTGAACGCTTTCAAGCTGCCGGTGCAAATCCCAAACACGCAACCAGCCCCCCTTACCGAGCCAGAGCGGGTACTGGATGAGGAGCAGCAATATTGCCAGCGTAATGGTAATCGGGCGCATCGTTCAGTGCATAATCCGAAAAAGGACTGTTTTCAGCCAAAAATGTGGCCGGTGAATCTTTTCGATTATACCGGCCTGTCTGGGTTTCTTATTATTTCAGATTATAAAAAGCGCCTCTTCCAGGATAGTTCGCGACTTCGCCAAGATCTTCCTCGATCCTCAGCAACTGGTTGTACTTGGCGATACGGTCAGAACGTGACATGGAACCGGTCTTGATCTGCAAGGCATTGGTGCCAACAGCGATATCGGCAATGGTCGAATCTTCGGTTTCACCGGAACGGTGGGAAACGACGGCGGTGTAACCGGCACGTTTGGCCATTTCGATGGCAGCGAAGGTTTCAGTCAGCGTACCGATCTGGTTGATCTTGATGAGGATGGAATTGGCGATTCCTTTTTCGATGCCTTCACGCAAAATGCGGGTGTTGGTCACGAACAGGTCGTCGCCGACGAGCTGGACACGCTTGCCCAGTTTTTCGGTGAGGTAAGCCCACCCTTCCCAGTCGTCTTCGGACATGGCGTCTTCGATCGACAAAACAGGATACTTGTCGCACCATGTTTCCAGCAGATGGGTGAATTCTTCGGCGGACAGGACAAGGCCTTCCCCGGTGAGATGGTATTTGCCATCCTTGTAGAATTCGCTGGCAGCGCAATCCAGACCGATGCAAACGTCTTCACCCGGAACGTAACCGGCTTTTTCAATGGCCGTGATAATCAGCTGGATGGCTTCTTCATGGTTGGCAACGGATGGAGCGAAACCGCCTTCATCGCCAACGGAAGTGGTCAGGCCTTTTTCCTGGAGGATTTTCTTCAGGGTATGGAAAATCTCGGCTCCGCACTGGACGGCAGCGGAAAAGCTGCGAACACCCACCGGGATGATCATGAATTCCTGGATGTTCAGGTTGTTGTCGGCATGGGCTCCGCCGTTGATGATGTTCATCATCGGGACGGGCATCTGCATGATGCCGGAACCGCCGAAATAACGGTAGAGCGGCAGGCCGGCTTCTTCAGCGGCAGCCTTGGCGACGGCCATCGAAACGGCCAGCATGGCGTTAGCACCCAGACGCCCCTTGTTTTCGGTTCCATCCAGATCGATCAGGGTGCGGTCGAGGAAGGCCTGTTCACTGGCGTCCAGCCCAACGATCGCTTCGGCAATCTCGGTATTGATGTGTTCGATGGCTTTCAACACGCCTTTTCCGTTATAACGGGTGGAATCACCATCACGCAATTCGATCGCTTCACGCGACCCGGTAGAGGCTCCGGAAGGGACAGCGGCACGCCCCATGACGCCCGATTCCAGAAGCACGTCGCATTCAACGGTAGGATTACCGCGGGAATCGAGAATTTCACGTCCGATGAGGTCAACAATAGCGCTCATAGATATCTCCCAGCAATTGACTGTTTAATGAATTTTTATTCAAGATTGAAAGCCGACATATTACCCTGCTTGACGACTTTGTCCAGTGTCACGAGTTGAGCTAACAGCTCTTTCATGCGATGAAGTGGTACGGCATTCGGTCCGTCTGACATTGCGCAAGCCGGATTCGGGTGCGTTTCCATGAAAAGCCCCGCGACGCCGACACCAACGGCCGCCCGCGCCAGCACTGGAACGAACTCACGCTGGCCACCGGAAGCATCGCCCAGTCCACCCGGCAACTGTACCGAATGGGTTGCGTCGAAAACGACGGGACAACCCGTTTTGCGCATGATCGCCAGCGAGCGCATGTCGGAAACAAGGTTGTTGTACCCGAAAGAGGCGCCCCGTTCGCAGACAGTGAAATTGTCTTCCGATACACCCGCTTCTTTTGCGGCTTCACGTGCTTTTTTGACGACGTTCATCATGTCGTCCGGCGCCATGAATTGCCCTTTTTTGATATTGACAGGCTTTCCGGAACGGGCACAGGCCTGAATGAAGTCGGTCTGGCGGCACAGGAATGCCGGTGTCTGCATCATGTCGACGACTTTCGAGACAGGTCCCACTTCCATTTCGGTATGGACGTCCGTCAGGACAGGAACGTTGAACCGGTTCCTGACGTCAGCCAGTATTTCCAGCCCTTTTTCCATGCCGAGGCCACGGAAGGATGAGGACGATGAACGGTTGGCCTTGTCATAAGACGATTTGTAAATGAACGGGATGCCCAGTTCACTGGTCATTTCTTTCAATGCCCCGGCCGTATCAATCGCCATCTGGTGCGATTCGATGACGCAGGGGCCTGCGATCAGAAAGAATGGGCGGTCAAGCCCGATTTCAAAACCGCAAAGCTTCATGCATTGTTTCCTTTTGAACGGGCTTCCCTGTTGGCAAGCGCCGCATTGATGAAAGCCGTGAAAAGCGGATGGCCGTCACGTGGAGTCGACTTGAATTCAGGATGATACTGGACACCCATATACCATGGGTGGGCATGTTTTCCCGTCTTCGGCAATTCCATGATTTCGCACAGTTTTTCCGTCGGGGTCAGTGCTGAAATGATCAGACCCGCCTTTTTCAGCTGATCCAGATAGAGGTTATTGGCTTCATAACGGTGACGATGGCGTTCGGTCACGACATTGCCATAGATTTCGGCAGCGAGTGTTCCCGGTTCGATGGAACAGGTCTGTGCGCCAAGGCGCATGGTGCCCCCCAGATCGGATTTTTCGCTGCGCTGTTCGACCTGTCCGCTGCGGTTCTGCCATTCGGTAATCAGGGCGATCACCGGATTTTCGGTATCCGGATCGAATTCGGTCGAGTTGGCGTTTTTCAGTCCGGCGACATGGCGAGCGAATTCGATCAGGGCAACCTGCATGCCCAGACAGATGCCGAGATAAGGTACCTTGTGTTCACGGGCATATTGTGCTGTCGCGATCTTCCCTTCAACCCCGCGCTTGCCGAAACCGCCCGGCACCAGAATGGCGTCGTATTTCGCCAGATGGTCGGTACCTTTCGTTTCGATTTCCTCGGAATCGAGGAAGTCGATATTGACCTTGCAATTGGTATGGATACCGGCATGCCGGATCGCCTCGATCAGGGATTTGTAGGATTCGGTCAGATCGACGTATTTGCCGACCATGCAGATCGAGACTTCTTTTTCAGGATGGTCAAGGGCATAAACCAGCTTGCTCCAGACCGACAGGTCGGCTTCCGGTGGGTTCAGTTCCAGTTTTTTGCAGACGATGGCATCCAGTCCCTGATCGTGGAGCATTTGCGGGATCTTGTAGATGGTATCGACATCCCATACGGAGATGACGGCGTCTTCCCGGACGTTGGAGAAAAGGGAAATCTTGGCGCATTCGTCTTCCGGGATCGGACGGTCGGCACGGCACAGCAAGGCATCCGGATAGATACCGATTTCACGCAGTTTCTGGACGCTGTGCTGGGTCGGTTTGGTTTTCAGTTCACCGGCCGAAGCGATGTAAGGCACCAGCGTCAGATGGATGAAAACGGTTGAATTTTTCGGGGCGCGCAGGCTCAGCTGACGGGCCGCTTCAAGGAACGGCAGCGATTCGATATCGCCGACGGTACCGCCGATTTCAACCAGTGCGACGTCATAGCCTTCCGCGCCGCGATGGATGAAATTCTGGATTTCGTTCGTGATATGCGGAATGACCTGGACGGTCTTGCCCAGATATTCGCCACGACGTTCTTTTTTGAGAACGGATTCATAAATCTGTCCGGTGGTGAAATTGTTCACCTTGTGCATCCGGGTGGAAATGAAACGTTCGTAGTGACCCAGATCAAGGTCGGTTTCCGCGCCGTCGTCCGTCACGAAAACTTCACCGTGCTGGAACGGGCTCATGGTTCCCGGGTCCACATTGATGTATGGATCCAGTTTGATCATGGTAACTTTAAGGCCCCGGGATTCGAGGATGGCGGCAAGAGACGCAGCGGCGATCCCCTTACCAAGGGATGATACGACAC
>JAEYIG010000226.1 GCA_023409175.1 Pseudomonadota bacterium | reverse complement strand
GGCGTTCTGGATCGTATTGATTCACTGATCCCGATGTTGCCACTGGCCGTTTTATTGGGGATGTGGTTATAAAAATGACTGCAGGTCATCAGACCATTACCGTTCTGGGTTCTACTGGCTCGATCGGGGTTTCGACACTGGATGTGTTGGCTCGCCATCCGGATCAGTATTCCGTTTATGCGCTGACGGCGAACCGGCATGTCAGCCAGTTGCTTGACCAGTGCGTAAAATTCCGTCCGGAAGTGGCCGTCGTCGGTACGGCGGAAGCGGCCTTGCTTCTGGGGAAATCCCTTCAGGCAAAAGGACTGAAAACCGAGGTCCTGTATGGCGAAAAGGCTTTGTGTCAGGTTGCCGCATCCGAAAAATGCGATGCAGTCATGGCAGCCATTGTCGGCGCTGCAGGGCTCGCTCCGGCATTGGCAGCGGCGCGTGCGGGCAAGAAAGTCATGCTCGCCAACAAGGAAGCGTTGGTCATGTCCGGCCAGCTGTTTATTGATGCCGTCGTCAATCACAAGGCTACCCTGCTTCCGATCGACAGCGAGCATAATGCCATTTTCCAGTGCCTGCCTTTCTCACACAAACGTTTTCCGCATCAGCATGGCGTTTCCAAGGTATTGTTGACCGCTTCCGGTGGCCCTTTCCTGCACCGTCCGGTCGATACGCTGGATAGCGTCACGCCGGAACAGGCAATAGCCCATCCGAAATGGGTCATGGGCCGCAAGATCTCGGTCGATTCGGCTACCATGATGAACAAGGGGCTGGAAGTGATCGAAGCGCACTGGCTGTTCGGCATTCCCGCCAGCCAGATTGAAGTCGTCATTCATCCCCAAAGCGTCATCCATTCAATGGTCTCCTATATCGACGGGTCGGTCATTGCGCAGCTCGGAAATCCGGATATGAGGATTCCCATCGCCCATGCGCTGGCCTATCCTGACCGGATGACGTCCGGTGTGACCCCTCTGGACTTGACCCGGATAGGCACATTGCAGTTTGAATCCCCCGATTTTGTCCGTTTCCCCTGTTTGAAGCTGGCTTATGAAGCGCTCGAAACAGGAGGGGCGACGCCAGCCATCCTGAATGCCGCCAATGAAGTGGCCGTTCAGGCTTTTCTGGATGAAAGAATCAGTTTCCGCCGGATCGATTACGTAGTGGCCAATGTCCTGGATAAAGTCATGACAGAAAGTGCCGTAACGAGTATCGATAGTGTCCTAATGCATGACCGTGCTGCACGGACGGTCGCTACTAATTTGATTTTGCAATGATTTTCATTCAAACACTTTTGGCATTCTTTTTTGCATTGTCCGTGCTTATCGTTTTCCATGAACTCGGGCATTACTGGATGGCGCGCCTTTGCAACGTCAAGGTGCTCCGTTTTTCGCTGGGAATGGGGAAAATTCTCTACAGCAAAAAATTCGGGCCTGACCAGACAGAATGGGCGCTTTCCGCATTGCCTCTGGGAGGTTACGTCAAACTGCTGGATGCCCGTGCGGATGACCTGAGTCAGGTTTCCCCTGAAGACAGGAAACGTGAATTCACGAGCCAGAATGTCTGGCGCCGTATTGCCATCGTTGCCGCTGGGCCTTTGGCGAATTTCGTGCTTGCCATCGTCGTTTTGACCGGCCTTTATATCTATGGGATGCCGGAACCGATAGCCAGATTGCGGGAAGTACCGACCAATACCGTAGCATACCAGTCCGGTTTGCGGGGAGGCGAAACGGTCGTCAATATCGACGGGACACCTATCAGTAACTGGCAGCAGGTACGCTGGAAAATGACGGAGTCGCTGATGGAAGCCAGGCCTGCCGTTTCAATCGGTGTCGTCTCTTCTGCCGCATCGGCAACGGATGACGGGGATCGCGTTCCGGAGAAAACGGTCGTGATGCCCATGAATCAGGTGTCGATCGAAGACGTCGACAAGGATTTCATCGGGAAGCTTGGCCTGGGTGTCGAGAGGCCACCGGCCATTATCGGGAAAACGGTCGAGGGAGGTATTGCTGCCACGGCAGGCCTGAAGGAAGGTGACCGCGTTGTCAAAATCAATGGCGAGCCTGTGCTGGATTCCCTTGCGCTCGTCAATATCATCCGCTCTTCTCCAGGCAAGCCGTTGGAAGTGGAAGTCTTGCGCAATAATGAACCTTTGGTCATTTCAATGACGCCGGCGGCGAATACTGTAAAAGACCAGCTGATCGGAAAAATGGATGCAAACGTTTCCGTGATGCCTGAAATGATGATCCTGAGCTATAGCGTTCCGGTTGCCTTGACGGAAGGCGTGGCCAAGACATGGGAAACGTCATACATGACGGTCAAAATGATCGGAAAGATGATTACTGGGGATGTTTCCCTGAAAAACATCACGGGGCCGATAGCCATTGCGGATTATGCCGGCCAGACAGCCCGGGCAGGCATTATCCGTTATCTCCATTTCATCGTTTTCATCAGTATCAGCATCGGTGTGATGAATTTACTTCCAATACCTGTTCTGGACGGTGGACTTTTGCTGTATTATGCTGTGGAAGTTGTGACTGGTGGTTCTGTTTCGGATCGTATTGCCGGAATAGGCTATAAAATCGGTATCGGCATCCTCGGGCTATTGTTATTGGTTGCCGTTTTCAATGATGTCCTCCGTATCTTTTTCTGAAAAAAGAGATGGTTGAATGAGAGTTTTTTGTGGCGTCTAAAATCAGATTCATGAAATTATTTCATCCACGTTTGCCTTTTCGTTTGTCCATGCTGGCAGCGATATCCATGGCTTTCTTTTCGAATGCAGCACAGGCAGTCCAGCCTTTTACCGTCAAGGACATTCGTGTAGAGGGCATCCAGCGGACTGAAGCCGGTACGGTCTTCAATTATCTGCCGATCCGTGTCGGTGAAACGTTCAATGACGAAAAAGCCGTTTCGGCCATCAAGGCACTCTATGCGACCGGTTTTTTCAAGGATGTCCGGATTGACGCCGAAGGTGACGTCCTGGTTGTCATCGTGGAAGAACGTCCCGCGATTGCCAGTGTCGATTTTACCGGCGCCAAGGAATTCGAAAAAGCGGCTCTGATCAAGTCATTGAAGGACGTCGGACTGGGCGATGGCCGTATTTATGACCGTTCGCTGGTCGACCGTGCGGAGCAGGAGCTGAAGAGACAATACCTGTCTCATGGCCTGTATGGCGTCCAGATCACCACGACTATCACACCTGTAGAAAGAAACAGGGTCGCTGTCAACTTCACTATTGACGAAGGTGAAGTGGCACGCATCAAGCAGATCAAGTTCGTCGGCAACAAGTCCTTCTCCGACAAGAAACTGCTCGAGGTCATCAAGTTGCGTACCCCGGGCTGGTTTACCTGGTATACCAAGGCGGATCAGTATTCCAAGGAAAAGCTGACGGGCGATCTTGAAGCGGTAAAATCGTTTTACCAGAATCGTGGTTATATCGAGATGCAGGTCGAATCGACCCAGGTATCAATCACGACTGACAAAAAAGACATTTATATCACACTGAACATCAAGGAAGGCGACAAGTACAAGGTTTCGGATATCCGGCTTGAAGGCGAATTGTTCGGCCGTGAAAAGGAAATCCGGGATTTGATCCAGTTGAAAAAGGGTGACGTCTATTCCGGTGAAAAGCTGACGAACAGTTCCAAGAGCATCACGGAATATCTGGG
>JAEYIG010000058.1 GCA_023409175.1 Pseudomonadota bacterium | reverse complement strand
GAACGATGCCGGTGACAAGGTCGACCTGAAAGCGGACGGTGATTTCACGTTCACGTCGGGCAGTCCAAACGGCATGGTCAATAACGGTTCCCTGAATTTCACCATTACCGACCATGACGGGGATACGGCGGGCAAGGAAATCAACCTGACGATCAACCCTGGCCATTCCGTTACCGAAGGCGGCAATACGCATGACGTGATTACCGGCCAGGAAGGTAATTCGAACGATGTCCTGTTCGGTGACAAGGCAGGAAGTGATGTCATGGTTCAGCCTGGCAAAGACTACAACATCAGCGTTTTGCTGGATGCTTCACAAAGCATGATCGTCAAGAACGCCGATGGTATTTCCCGTATACAACTTGTTGTGGATGGCCTGAAAAACTATATCAACAGCCTTGATAATCATGACGGTACCATTAATTTCAGTCTGATTCGGTTCGATAGCGGTGCCTACAAAATGGTTGACGTCTCTTTCAATGCGAGTGATTTTCCGGGGAAAGAGGCCCTTTTCAAGCAGCTGGACGATATCGTAAAACAGGTTGAAGATCCGAATTACAGGGGTGAAACGCAGACTGGCGCTGCATTGAATGCTGCAGATCAATGGTTTGACAGTCATCCATCCGATGCCAATACTGAAAACCATATGTTTGTTCTCACTGACGGTAATCCATCGGGTTATTTGTATCCAAACTGGATGACACCTCCGGTCGATTATGTCTGGCAGCCAATAGAAAGCTTCAAGGGAAATCATCCCGATACAGTGATCCATACGGTTGGTATCGGAAAGGATACGGAGTCGGGCAATTCGGAGTGGCATGTCAATGAATCGCTTCTCCAGAATTGGGCTACTGGTGGCAAGGATGGCAACAACTGGGCGCTGATTACCGATGGAGATCAGTTGAGCGCTGCATTACAGGGTGGATCGACATCGACTGTGCCGAAAGATCTGGGCTCGGATATGATTTACGGCGGTGAAGGCAACGACATCATGTTTGGCGATGCGTTTGTGTACGGTGACAAGCATGGTTACGATGCCATCAAGGAATTCGTGCATAAGGCCGCTCCGGATCTGGACATCAGCAAGCAGGCCAATGTCATGGATTACATCCGGGAACATGCCGATGCGTTTAATACCTATATCAACGAACACAGCACGGGTATGGGGCATGCCGACCTGATGATCGGTGGTCAGGGCAATGACCTCTTGTTCGGACAGGATGGCAACGATATCCTGATCGGTGACGGCAGCCATGATTCCGTCGGCCTCATCACGGATTACCTGCATCAGCAGGGTGTGGATGGGATGGATCATCTGGATTTCACGGCGGGAAGTGACCTTAGCCATAATATCGGTGCCCTGGGTGAAGCGCTCCATAACATGGGTACGGATGACCTGAACCATTTTGCCAACTGGGCTGAAGACCATCTGGGTGCCGGAGACCACAAGGATGGAGGTGACCTGCTTTATGGCGGGGTCGGCGATGACGTGCTGATCGGCGGTTCGGGTCATGACATTCTTCATGGTGGTGACGGAAACGATATCCTGATGGGAGGGGCCGGAAACGATACCCTGATCGGCGGTCATGGGGACAATGTCCTGATCGGCGGCAGCGGCAACGATACCTTCAAGTACAATGCCGGTGATTTTGCCGGAAAAGAGAATGGCGATACCATCACGGATTTCCATGTGGGCAATCTGGATTCGTCCAAGGGTGCGGTTGACCACAATGCCGACATTCTGGACCTGAAAGACCTGTTGACGGGTGCCGACAAGCTCGAAGGGGGGGCTTCCGACCTGATCCATGGCGGATATCTGAAATTTGACGATATCCACCAGAATGATGACGGGTCGGTGACGGTGAAACTGTCGATTGATTCCGATGGTCTCGGGGGAAGTGCCGATTTCCACACTCTGGCGACGATCACGATGAATGGCGTCCATCTGGGCAACGATCCGGGACAACATGCCCAGGAATTGCTGAACCAGCTGGTCCAGAACAACGAAATCAAGATCTAGCGTTTTGCGGCAGAAGGATAGGAAGGATGTGGGGATACCGGTCAAACGGTATCCCCGTTTTTTGTCGTCTGCCTGTGTTTTTATGGAAAACCGTATCGGGCGAGATGCCCTCCGGAAGGTCAGTTCAAAAGCGATGCTGGCGTTTTTTCTTTTTTGCGGATGACCAGCATCTCGTTGCCTCCGTTCATGAAGTGGCATCCGGTTTTCTGGGTACTCACGTCGTAAGCGTCGGCAAAGTGTTCAAGCACTTTTTCACTGAGCGGCGTTTTCCGGCCGCTGGTATCCACTGTCGGGAATATCCTGATCTCGTGGCATATCCTAAGCATTTCTTCCAGCGACTGGAGATGGAAATTGATGCCCAGTTTTGTATAAAGCATCAGAAAATGCGAGGACAGTCCCAGATCGAACGTACCGTCAGGGAACGGAATCCTGAAAGGCAGTTCGTGGTCGATGTAGCGGCCTTCCCTTTTCCCCTGTTCAAAGTCGTCCAGAAAGGTTTGCGTCGCATCCTTATGATGCATTTCGATTTCGTCGATGGTTTTCTCGGTGGTCTTCAAATCGTGAAAACGGTTCTTCCCGGCTTCTTCAACCATTTGCCTTTTGGCTTCGCAAAGGCACATTTGCACCTTTTCGACCGGGAAACGGTAAATCGGATCGAAAGAGGTGACGTGTCCTCCCTGCTGGCAGCATTCGGCGTTGAAGCTGGCCGGGCCGTCCCCGAATCCGGCGATTTTACCGTTGAGTTCGGTATCGGAAAGGCCGAACATTTTCGTGTATTCGTCAAGATTGCGCCCCCAGGGCACAAGGTGTTTCAAACGGTAAGCCATTTTTTCCTCCCTGATGTTTTTTGTCCGCAAAAGCCGGTAGGCATTTTCCCGGATAAAGACACGTGGCCTTTCTCGTGAAAAGGTTCGTGAAACTGTCTTTCAGCTGTTTTTCATTCTTTGAAATATTCTGCTTTGGCAGGATTTAGACTGGCGGGGAAAAATCCGGTTCCAGTCTTGTTTCCTGTCAATCATTCCTCCGTGCAAAAGAGAGAGACTCTGAAAACCGAAAAGACAATTTAAAGTCTGGGGCCCAAATGGTGTTGTTCCGGATCAAGGGGAACCGGTCTTGCATTTGGGCAACGTGCCATTTTGTTTGTCTATGGGGATAGTGTCTGTCGGGAATGAAGCCGGTTTGTTTCTGCCTGCTTTTCCGGGTTTGCCTGTGGACGGAAAAGACGATATAGTCGGGTTGTCCGGGGACGGCCCCGGTCGTTCATCTTTTCCATCCAGGGGACGGCCCTTGCTTTTTCAGGGGAGTCTGTATGGTCTGGTTACTTCTGGTGATTGCGGGTCTGTTCGAGACGGGCTGGGCGATTGGCCTCAAATATACAGAGGGTTTTTCACGGCTCTGGCCTTCGGTCTGGACGCTGGTTGCCATGACGGCCAGTTTCCTTCTGCTGGCACATTGCATGAAAACGCTTCCTGTCGGAACGGCTTATGCCGTCTGGACGGGTATCGGCATCGTCGGTACGGTCATTGTCGGCATTATTTTGTTCAATGAACCGCTTACCGTACTCCGTATCCTGTTTTTGCTGATGATTCTGGCAGGCATTGCCGGATTGAAATGGCTGGCCTGATCAATGGGGCAGGTTGCCACTGGCGTACTGGCGCCTTTCCCGAATGAAAAACCGTCCGGTGCATGACGTGTGCCGGACGGTTTTTTTTGAGGCCTGCGGTTTCAGACCGGTGGCAAAACGCTCTCGATGTAGCCCATTTCCTTTTTCGTCAGTGATATGTCACCCGCTTTCGCGTTTTCGATGGCCTGTTCCGGTGTTTTTGCGCCTGCCAATGCCGCCGTGATGCCGGTGCGCTGGACTGTCCAGCGCAAGACGAGTTGGGCGATGGTGATCTTTTTGTCTTCGGCAAGCGGCTTCAATTGCAGGACGAAATTGTTGACGCGGCGGATGTTTTCATCGGTGAATTGGGCGCTGTCACGCCTGAAGTCGCCTTTCGGGAAAATGGTGCCGGGGTTGATCGTCCCGGTCAGCAACCCGGATT
>JAEYIG010000034.1 GCA_023409175.1 Pseudomonadota bacterium | reverse complement strand
TGGCGCCTATGACCACGACCGGGGAATTGATGTTCAGGCCAATGGATGCAATCAGGATGGCACACATCAGTGTCCATAAGTAGGTGCCGTTCAGCTCGACTCCGTTTCGGATGTTATGGTCGATTTCATCATCGCCAGCCTGATCCATGCGCAGGCTGAATCGTGCCACCAGAGCCTTTTTGATTCTGGAGAAAATGTCGTCAATATCCGATTTGGAGCTGTCCATTTTAAACACTGAAAGTAAGTTGAATAAAAGCTTTACTGGCACAAATGAAGAATCAGGAAAAAAACAGCATATTTTTTGTTCTAAACATTTTTCAGCCAGCAGGATGTGCAATTGGATGCACTCCTTACTGAACAGTTTTATGACAGAAAGCGGATGGGAAGTTTTGAGAAAAATTAAAAGGGAAATGAAAGGAATGGGATGGTGGATAAAACAGAGACAGGTTTTGCTTTTTACACTTCTTTTTTCGAAGGATCAATGAGGCCGGCATCAATGTTTTTGCGTTGTTTCCAGAGTTGCCAAGAATTGATGATGTTTTGCCAGACGACGTAAGAACCTGCACCGATAGCGGTAATCGGGCTCATATAGACATGTGCCATCCAGATGGCGAGAATGGTATTTTTCTGGCCCAGTGACTGGCCTCCGCTGATGCGTTCATGATAGCGGCTGCCGATCCGTTTCCCGATGTAAAACTGCAGGCAGCAAACGGCTCCGGCAGCCAGCGCGATCCAGATTTCCGTCCAGCCGTCTTCAGGCTCATTGACGAGGGTATTGACGGTTTGCGCCATGACGACGATCAGGGCAAGTGCCCACAGGTAAAAAGCGGTCTCGTTATACCGGGTCAGTACTTTGTGCAGCACTGGCGTAAAGCGGCGCATGAGTGTCGCGGCAATGAATGGGCAGATCAGAAGGGGAAACACCTTTTGCAGGATGACGAGAAAAGCGTTCAAAAAACCCGGTTCGGAACTGATGGGGTGAATAAGGGGGAACAGCGATGGCGCGGCTATCGCTGTTCCCAGATTTGCCAATAGGGTATAGCTGATCAGGCTGCCGGCGCTGCCACCCAGTTTGTCAGTGATGACAGCTGCTGCCGTGGCGGTTGGGGCGATAACGCAAATGAAGGCGCCTTCAGCGACCAGAACGTTGAATGGGCTTAACAATGAATAAACCGCAACAGCCCCACCGAGCTGGACAGCAAGTAGCCAGACATGGACAGCCTTGAATTTCAGGTCTTCAAACGGTACTTTACAAAATGTCAGCAGCAACATGGTAAAGATGAGATAAGGTGTCAGAAACGACAGGTGTCTGAAGACCGGGAATCCGATGCCGCCTGCCAGCATGGCTAATGGCAGTGTCCAGTTCTTCAGGAACAGTTTCAGGTAGGCAAGCATGGGAATGTTGACTGCGACAGTTTTTGTAAATCCAGCGATCAATTTTATACCTTCTTCAATGGATACTGAAGAAAGGCACGAAGAGCCACACGTTCCCCTGCAAATTTTTCCTGTTTTTGGGGCGCCCGGGAGGATTGGGGACGTTAGGCCACAAGCAGCCGACAGGTGAGACAGGTTTACATGATTGAAGGGGCGGATGGATGAATCCGGATGAGACTGATTGAAAGCTTTTCCCAAGGAAAAAGACAAAAGCCTGCTTTTTCAAGACGGTCTATCGTACAATACATCCTTCCGAATTTATTTCGACGGTTGTAAAAAAAGCATTATTCGGATCAACCGGCAGAAGTTTTAATTATTGAATTCCGCAGTTATGTCAGACACACCGCAAAAAACGACCCAGACTGATCCTCTCATAAAGTTCGAGGATTTCGGCCTTTCTTCAGATATTTTGAAAGCGCTGGATGATTTGGGGTATGTTTCACCGACGCCCATTCAGGTTCAGGCCATTCCCATCATCATGCAGGGCAAGGATATTATGGGGGCGGCACAAACGGGAACAGGGAAAACCGCAGGTTATTCCCTGCCGGTACTGCAGTCGCTGTTGGAGACGGCCAATACAAGCATGTCTCCGGCCCGTCATCCTGTCAGGGCACTCGTCCTCGTTCCTACACGTGAGCTGGCTGACCAGGTGTACGAAGATGTCAGGAAATATGCCAAGTACACGCCTGTCAGGTCATCAGTGGTTTTCGGCGGAGTCGACATGTCGGCCCAAACCAGTTCCTTGCAGGCAGGGGTTGAAATCCTGATTGCGACTCCGGGACGTTTGCTTGATCACGTCCAGCAGAAAAACGTCAATCTGTCGCAGACGCACATCCTTGTCCTGGATGAGGCGGACAGGATGCTGGATATGGGTTTCCTGCCGGATTTGCAGCGCATCGTAAACCTGTTGCCGAAACAAAGGCAGAACCTGCTTTTCTCGGCCACTTTTTCAAATGACATCAAAAAACTGGCCAAGAGTTTCCTGAAAGACCCTGTCACCGTGGAAGTGGCGAGACAGAATGCCACGGCCGAAAACGTCAAGCAAACGGTATACAGGATCGAGGAAAGTGAAAGAAATGCGGCGGTCGAATATCTCCTGAAAGACCGGAAAGAGGAACAGGTCCTGATTTTTTCCAATACGAAGGCAGGTGCGTCGCGTCTGGCAAGACAGCTGGAGAAAAAAGGGCTGAAGGCTTCTGCCATCCACGGAGACAAGACACAGTCTGAACGGATGGCAACGCTGGAAGCATTCAAATCGGGAGACATTGACATTCTGGTAGCCACCGATGTGGCTGCACGGGGTTTGCATATTGAAGAATTGCCATGCGTCATCAATTTTGACTTGCCTTTTGTGGCGGAGGATTACGTTCACAGGATCGGGCGGACGGGCCGGGCCGGTTCCAAGGGTGAGGCAATCTCTTTATATGCCGAAAAAGACGAACGCCTGTTGAAAGAAATTGAAAAACTGACCCGGCGCCAGTTGCCGCTTGAGAAAATACCTGATTTCGACAGTGGCCGTCACAACCAGCCGGCAACAGGAAATGCCGGTGCAGGCAAACGCTCTGAACGCAGTCCGTACAGATCGGTCGGGTTGGAAAAGAAGAGCAAGGATCCCTGGTTCGACCAGCCGTATGTGCCATCTGTATCTGCGAAAGCCGAGAAAGAGTCGGATAAACAGTCTGTGAAAACAGTTAAAAAACCGGTTGCGGCTTTGTTGGGCGGACTGCCCAAGCCGAAGAACAAATAATTTTTTGTCTATTAAACTCTTCGGGTCATCAGGATAACCCCAAGTAAAATAGTTGCATGGAAAATACCCGCTTCGTTCATCTCCGTCTTCATTCAGAATATTCCATCGTCGATGGACTGGTCCGGATTGAGGATGTCATTGCCGCAGCCGCCAAGGACGGACAGCCTGCCATGGCACTGACTGATCTGGCCAATTTGTTCGGATTGATCAAGTTTTACAAGGCCGCGCGGAAAAAAGGGGTGAAGCCGATTGCCGGATGTGATGTCTGGATCACGAATGACGCTGACCGGGAAAAACCTTTCCGGCTTCTTTTGCTGGTCAAGGACCGGACCGGATACCTGAATTTATGTGAACTTCTGACCAAATCATGGCTTGAAAACCAATGGCGCGGACGTGCGGAAATCAGGATCGAATGGCTTGTGGCCTTATCGCAGAAATCTCCGGATATGGGGCTGATCGCCTTGTCGGGAGCCAAACAGGGCGACATCGGGATGGCGTTTGAATCGTCCAGTTTCGATAACGCGGAAAAATGCGCTTTAAGATGGGCCAGTATATTTCCGGACAATTTTTACATTGAAATCCAGAGGACCGGACATCAGGGGCTGGAACAATATTTGCGCCATGCCGTCGAGTTGGCAGACAAGTTGCAATTGCCGGTTGTTGCGACACATCCGGTCCAGTTCCTGTCACAGGAACAATTTGCCGCACACGAGGCCAGAACCTGTATTTCTGAAGGGGAAATTCTTTCCAACAAGCGGCGTGCGCACAATTTCAATGAGCGTCAGTATTTTTATACGCAGGAAGAAATGGCAGAGTTGTTTGCCGATCTTCCCGGAGCGATCCAGAATTCAGTGGAAATCTCCCGCCGGTGCAATCTGGTCCTGGAACTGGGGCATCATAAATTGCCCGTATTCCCGACTCCTGACGGGATGACTCTGGATGAATTCCTGACCAGTGAAGCAAAACACGGGCTTGAAAAAAGACTGGAAGAGCTTTTCCCGGATGAGGAGGAAAGAAAGACGCAGCGTCCACGCTATGACGAGCGACTCGATTATGAGATCGGGACGATCATCAATATGGGATTTTCGGGGTACTTCCTGATTGTCGCCGACTTTATCCGTTGGGCTAAAAACAATGGCGTTCCGGTTGGTCCGGGCCGTGGTTCCGGCGCTGGATCGCTGGTGGCGTATTCCCTGCTGATCACCAACCTTGACCCGCTGGCGTACAACCTGATTTTCGAACGCTTCTTGAACCCTGAACGCGTTTCGATGCCTGACTTCGACGTGGATTTCTGCCAGCATGGCCGCGACAAGGTCATTCAATACGTCAAGGACCGTTACGGCAAGGATGCGGTTTCCCAGATTGCCACGTTCGGTACGATGGCCGCCAAGGCGGCAGTCCGTGACGTCGGGCGTGTTCTGGATCTTGGCTATAACTTTTGCGATGGCATTTCCAAACTGATTCCGTTCAAACCCGGCAAGCAGGTCACGATTGCCGAAGCGAAAAAAGAAGAGCCGATGCTGGCTGAACGGGAAGAGTCGGAAGAAGAAGTCAAGCAATTGCTCGCGCTGGCCGAACAGGTTGAAGGCATTACCCGGAATGTCGGCATGCATGCCGGTGGTGTATTGATCGCACCGGGAAAACTGACTGATTTCTGTCCGCTTTATACTCAGGGCGGGGACGCCGGGGTGGTTTCTCATTTTGACAAGAGTGACGTAGAAGCGGTCGGACTCGTCAAGTTCGACTTTTTGGGGTTGACGACGCTGACAATTCTCGATCTTGCCGTGAAATACATTCGGCAGCTCGATCCGGAAATGGCAAATTTCAATCTGGATACGATCCCACTGGACGACAAGGGTACGTATGACCTGCTGATCAAGGCGAAAACGGTTGCAGTATTCCAGCTTGAAAGCCGCGGCATGCAGGGCATGCTGAAGGACGCCAAGCCTGACCGGTTCGAGGACATTATTGCGTTGGTTGCGCTCTACCGTCCTGGCCCGATGGACCTGATCCCGGATTTCTGCCGCCGCAAGCATGGTGAGAAATTCGAATATCCTGATGAACGGACAAAAGGCATTCTGTCCGAGACTTACGGCATTATGGTCTATCAGGAACAGGTCATGCAGATGGCGCAGGTCATCGGTGGTTACACGCTGGGTGGCGCCGATCTTTTGCGCCGTGCGATGGGCAAAAAGGATGCGAATGAAATGGCGAGGCATCGTCAGATCTTCCGTGATGGCGCTGCCAAAAATGACCTGACTCAAGAAAAAGCCGATGAAATTTTCGATTTGATGGAAAAATTCGCCGGCTATGGTTTCAACAAGTCTCATGCCGCTGCATATGCCTTGTTGTCTTACCAGACGGCTTATTTGAAAAAACACCATGCGGCAGCGTTCATGGCAGCCAATATGTCGCTGGCAATGGATGATACCGACAAGGTAAAAGTGCTTGTCGAAGACGCTGTTGAAGTGTGTGGCCTGACGATCCTGCCGCCGGACATCAATCATTCCGAATATTACTTTACGCCGGTTGGAGAGGCACCGAGTGTCAGTGGAAAACCGGTTTCCGGCATCCGATATGGGCTTGGTGCAGTGAAAGGTTCCGGCGAGGGTGCGATCGAAGCAATTGTCAATGCCAGAAAAGAGAGGCCTTTTACGGACCTGTTCGATTTTTGCATGCGGGTCGACAAGCATCAGATCAATCGACGCACGATTGAATCCCTGATCCGTGCCGGGGCGTTTGACTGCTTTGACGTCGACCGTGCCATTCTCCTGGCATCGGTTGATCTGGCCATTGAAGCGGCTGAACAGGCTGAGGCGTCAGCCAACCAGGTAAGCCTTTTCGGTGATGAAGAAGAGGTCATCAATACTGTTGAATATGTCAAGGTTCCCCACTGGACGGAAAAATTCAAATTGACGGAAGAAAAGGGTGTGCTGGGATTTTGTCTTTCCGGGCATCTTTTCAATGCCTATTCGGCTGAAGCACGGCAGTTTGCCAAGACGAGGATCATTGAGCTGGAACCTTCACGTGATCCGAAGTGGGTCGCCGGGGTCATTTCGGCCAACCGGACCCAGATGACGCAACGCGGAAAAATGATGATTGTCACACTGGATGATGGGAGTGGAACCATTGAGGTGACGGTTTTTTCCGAATTGATGGATCAGAAACGCGGGATACTCAGGGAAGATGAATTTCTTGCCGTGTTCGGAAAAGTTTCCGAAGACAGGTTTTCCGGTGGCTTGCGGCTGAATGCCGATGATGCGCTGGATATCATTGAGGCCAGATTGCATTTCGGTCAGCATATTTCGTTTACTCTACCCGAAAAATTCAGCCCTGCAAAACTGAAAGAAGTCATTTCTCCATATCTTAAGGATGACGGCATGCGACTGATGGGGGATTATGTAGTTGCCGGAAATAAATGCAGAATTGATTTTGGCGCGAATTGGCTTCTTGCGCCAGACGATGAATGTCTTGACAGTTTGAATCAGCAGTTTGAAGACGTGAAAGTGGTATATTGAGTGTACCATTTCTTATAATGGAAATATCCTGATTTATATAAGAACGGTCTGCCTGTTTTTTTAGGCGGGAACACAGTTTGAAAACTGATGTTTATTCATTTTATTTTGAAACATGCGGTTGCACCATCCGGATTTATAAATAGGGATTGTCTTTTTTACCGGAAATTGGTTATTTCGTTTCTTTTCGCATAAAATCATCGTTTTATTTCCTGTGCCTGGAATGAAAAACACATCCATCAGCTTTTCAGCCGGATGGATTGTCAATGCCGGTTTCTGTAACGAAATGAGTTTATGAAATTATCCTTACCTGTTAAAAGATTGCTGGAGCTGATTCTCCAATACAAGGGTCGTATGGGGCTTGTATTGATTGGCATGTTGATAACTGCCGGAACCGAGCCCATATTTCCTGTCATCCTGAAATTCGTTCTGGATGATGGGTTTGTGAAAAATCCCAGTTTCAGTTTCTGGCTTGTTCCACTGGTGATTATTGGTGTTTTCGTTCTCAGAGGAAGTGCCACTTTTCTGACCGATTATACGATGGCATGGATTACATCGAATCTGGTCAATCAGTTACGTGAAAAAATGTATGTCCGTGTTTTGAATGTGGCAAGGGGTTTTTATTCCAAACATTCGTTGGGACAGGTC
>JAEYIG010000122.1 GCA_023409175.1 Pseudomonadota bacterium | reverse complement strand
GACCGGCTTTCTGCAAGTTTCCGGAAAAGGGAACGGTAGCCGGTTTTCAGGAAACTGGCATCGACAATGACTGTCATGCCTGCCTGCAATAACGTATCTGCGGTCTGAAGCAGGTAATCGTACACTTCAAATTTCGACTGTTCACTGTAGCGCTCATCCGTTTCACTGAAGAGGCGTTTGCGCTCGACATCGGAATGCAGACATATGGCAGGCAGCTTTTCAGCGCCAAGATTGGCGAAAACCGTTTTCCCCGATCCCGGCAAACCCATCGTGATCACCAAAGCCGGCTGACGTTTTTTCAGGAGATCATTTGCCAGAATCATATATCGACGATAATCGGCATCCGCCGGAATCCGGTTCCAGTCCCCCTCCGCTTCCTGCAACTCCCTGATCAGATGGACCTTGGCGCGTACTGTGGCATGACAGGAAGCATAAAACCGCAAAAGAACCACTCCGTCATAATCGCCGGTCTGTTGCAGATAATGATTCAAAAGACGCCACGCAAATGTCTTTTTGCCAAAAAACAGGAGATCCATGAAAGCGAACGCCACATCGCTCATGATATCCATCCACCGGTATTGCGGATCGAATTCGATCCCGTCAAATGGCATGACCCGACCGTTGACAACGACCAGATTGCCCATATGCAGGTCACCATGGCATTCACAGACAAAACCATCCGCCTCACGTTTTTCAATCCGGTTTCGTTGCACGGTATATTCAGCCAGCTGCGACCGTTTCATATCCTCCCATAATCCCAGGTCATCGCCTCTGGAGAGCAAGCTTTTCAATTCACGAAGATTTTCGACCATTCTTGCGAGCAAAAACTCTGGAGACCCGAACCGGGACGGTTCTTCCTGTTCCGGATAATCTCTTAAATGAAGATGGAAATCGGCAATCGCCGCAGAAAGGCTGTCGATATGCTGTTGGGTCAAACGGTCTTTTTCAAGCAAGTGGTCAAGCTGGTTGTCGATATCGAACTGGCGCATTTTCACTGCATATTCAAGGACCGGCGTCACATTCAGGGCAGGTTCATCCGGATTGCCTCCTATCTGGACAACATCGAGATAGATATCTGAAGCGGTCCTACGGTTCAGGCGGATTTCCTCACGGCAGTAAAAACGGCGCATTCCCGGATCGGAATAATCGAGAAAATCGAGATGGAGCGCCTTTTTGACCTTGTACGCATATTGGCCTGAAAGAAGGACCCAGGAAATATGTGTCTCGATAACAGAACTGGCCGGCTCCGCTTTTCGCAGCGTTGCCAGCCAGTTTTGTATCAATCGACTCTGGACTGACAAACCGGTTTGCTGATATTCATCCATGCCATTCACCCCTGTCACGTTGTGGGCTACCGACTGATTACTCAATCAGCCGATATACAATGGAATAAACATAAACCGGTTTGATCTGACTGTCCTTTGTCTTTATCAAAACATTTTAATCAATAATGGTATTTTCCTTCGACATACGTGGAAAACCGTTTTTTCCCCAGATAGAGCGGTAAGCGTATTTGGCTCCGATAATGCCGCCGCATACACTCACGACCAGCGACAGGGTGACGCCGATAAATACCATCCAGGCCGCTGCGCTGACTGCCCTGATCAACTGGTCAGGTGAAATCAGTTGCTGGGTCGTGACAACTGCCGTGCTTCCGACCTGATCCATCGCATTATTGACAACCGTTACGGCACGTGATGACTCAACGCCCAGTGAAGTCAGATACACGATTGCTTCTTCCCTTTGACCGGCCTGCAGATACTGTTGCAGTTGCTGGAAATTGGCATTATTCAGCTCGCCACCCAGTTCCTGACGCAATTGTGCAGAAACCGCCGGGCTCACTGAATTGGCCGAAGCGGAATAAACGACTGTCGTATTGGCAGCCGACATCATTCCATTCAGTATCGAACCGGCTGCCGTTGAAAGCATGAGGGCGAAAACCAGCATGGAAACAGCCCAGGTAACGGCGCCAAACATGGCTCCATCGCCTTTCCTGCGTGAACCTGACAATCGGGCGGCAAAGAAACCGCCGGCAAATGCCGAAATCAGGAGGCTGACGAATGTCCAGAGCATCGGGCCGAAACCGGCACTTTCCCCTGTTGCAACACTGCTGATGGTAGAAAGGCCACCGGCAATGCCCAGTATCCCCAGCAGGGTCTGTACGGAAATACCAACGACAACACCAGCGAAAATCGCACTCCATCGGATACCTGAAGACATGATCCGCTTCGCTTCCTCAGCCGAAATCGGCGAACGTTCGACAATCGAGCTTTCCTCAATTTTTACTGCTGTCATTTTCTTTCTCCTTATCCATGTGTGACGCCAGCCGGCGTCGCGGATATTCATTCAACCGTCTGGCAAACGATAACGGGGAGCTCGTCCCTGCAGAACAATGCTCCCCGTAATCATGCCGGATAACGGCTCAAACCGGTTTGATATAACCCTGCTTTTCTCAGGATTGACGCCGGTTTTCCTTTAGCTCCTTGCGCTCGATGCAGAACGTGGAGCTGAGGAACGGGAGCTGCTTGCTCCGCCCTTACGACCAATGGCCGCCATGTGCGCACGGTTTTTGCTGACCGCTGCACCACCCTTGCGACCGGCTGCACGAGCTTCCTCGGAAGTAAATTCATGAGCCGTACCTTTTTCATGAGCGGCCTTGCCACCCATGCTGGCGATCTGACGTTGTTTCTCAGGACTCATTGCAGCAAAACCGCGTTTTGCAGGAGTGCTGCGGGAGCTGGCAGATTTGGAACCAGAGCTCATACCGGATTTGCTCCCCGCCCTGTTTTTGGATTGTGAAGCCATGTTAATCCTCCTAGTGATAATTCACATTTAAGCCGGAAACTCGTTGAATTCCTGACCTCGTTTTAATGAATCAATCGATTAAAAAGTTTTATTCATCGATAAGAACACTACGACGACTTGGAGACGACCTTCTGTTAAAAGTTCCGAATCGTATCCGGATTACAGCAATGGAAACAAATACTGAAATCTCAGAGAAATAATCTGACAGTCAAATCGGAAATAAATTTCAACAGGCTTTGGGAGGAATAATCAATAAAAGGGATGAATTTTTGTTTCCGTAAGGAAATTCAAGAAAAAAATGATGTTTTTAATTCTTTCATTTCAATGGTTTATTTATCATTTTGATAATAATCAACAGAAAAATTAACAACTTACCTTATCATGTAGGAAAATTCCTATAAGAAACGTTACTATTCCTACATTTATAATAAGCGTCAGCTGATATGCACCGTTTGGTTAAATTGACATAATTCAAACAACGCAACTGATTCACAAAAGAAACAAATTCTTTTCGCTAAATCAGTTTCCTGAAAGAAAATAATTTATAAATCATATTAACTGGAGGTACCGATTATGTTTTCAGCCAAACCAAACGACTCTTTTGCCGATATTTCCAAAACCTCTATGGAAGCCGGCAGACAGAAAAACGGAAAACTCTGGTCGAACCTGAAAGATATCTGCACTTTGTTGCGCATTCCCGTACCAGCCAACACGGCAATGGCCAATGAAGAAGTATTGTTCCAGCACGTTCAGTTCAAAACCGGCCAGCGGATTCACACAATCGGTCAACCTTTTGAAATGCTCTACATCGTCAATTCAGGTTTCCTGAAAACCGTCATGATCGATGAACTTGGAAATGAGCAGGTTCTTTCCTTCCCGATGAAATCCGATCTGCTGGGTGTCGATGGCATTCACAGCAAATTCCATTCATCTGAAGCCGTTGCCCTCTCCGACTGTGACCTGATTCTGGTACCTTTCAAGAAATTGACGTCTCTGGGCAAAACCTATCCTGAACTGGAACATGCCATGTACGGCGTCATGAGTCGTGAACTCGTCCGCGAACAGGCGATGATCTGCATGCTCGGTACCTTGTCTGCTGAAGGAAGAGTCGCCCGTTTTCTGGTTTCCCTCTCTGACCGCTTTGCCCAGATGGGATATTCCCACCGCATTTTCAACCTGCGCATGACAAGACATGAAATCGGCAGTTATATCGGTTTGACACTCGAAACCGTCAGCCGTACCTTATCAGCACTTCATGAAATTGGCTGGATCAGCGTCGACCAGAAAACGATTGAAATCAAGGATCTTCAGGCCTTGCGCAATCTTCGCAGACTTCCGACTGCAAAGGCGCGCAAAGAAAAAAAGTCCTTGTCGGCAGCGGCCCTGCCTAAAGCGACCGATGCCGGACAACGTGCTTCAGCCTGATAACAACAGGTAAAAAAAAGGGGATCTATGATCCCCTTTTTTAATGCGTAACACCTGAAATGACACTTTCTCAGAGCTGGGCCAATCTTTCCTTTGCTTTTTTTGCCGCAGCAGACTTCGGATATTTCCTGACCAGTGAAGAAAGCGTATTTTTTGCGCTGGCAATATCGTTCAGACCAATCTGGCAACTGGCCATGTTCAACATCGCATCAGGCGCCACCTGATTTTTCGGATACCGTTTGACCACAGCAGTTTGTTGTTTCAACGCATTCTTATAATCGCCCTGTAAATAATAGGCATTCCCCAACTGGTATTGGGCATTCGCAATCAGGTTCGATTTGGGATATTGTTTCAGGAAACCGTTATAAGCTGAAACAGCCCCCTTGTAGTTTCCTGCCTTGAATTTTTCTTCCGCTGCTGCAAAAGCTTCGTTTTCACCCGTATCAGCAGTCGCTTCTTTCGCATTCGCCTGCTGGGGTTCCAGTTTCTTCAAACGTGCATCGAGATCCAGATAGAAATCCTTTTGTTTTTCTTCCAGAGTCTTGACCTGGTTAGTCAAAACCTCGATCTGTCCCCGTAGCTTGGCGATTTCCTCGCGTAAGACGTCATCCTGATTGGTCAGGTTCACTGCACTCGATTTGTCCAGCTTCGAGTTTTCGATCTCCTTTACCTTCGCACGCAAATCCAGAATGGACCGGCGTGCCTCGTCATCTTCAAAAAAACCGGCGTGTGCCTGCGAAACCGGCAACCATGTTGCGGCGACCAGCAGGGCGATGAATAAGCGGGATGACTTTTTCATGATTATTGATAGACAATATCGGCGCGACGGTTTTCAGCCCAAGCCGCTTCGTTGTTACCGGTTGCTTTCGGCTTTTCCTTACCGAAGGAAACCGCTTCGATCTGATTGTCGGAAACGCCCATCAGATTCATGGATTTGCGGACGGCCTCGGCACGTTTCTGTCCCAGAGCCAGATTGTATTCCCGGCCACCACGGTCATCGGTATTGCCCTGGATGACGACTTTTTTGTCCTTGTGGCTATTCAGGTATTTGGCATGGGCCTGTACGACAGGTTCATACTGGCTGCTGACGACAAAACTGTCGAAATCGAAATAAACACTTCGCTGTGCCAATTCGCCTTTCGGATCGTTTAACGGATCGAGCGATCCAGCCGTGACAGTGCCCACCTGACGCGAATCCATCGACGATGACGACGTCGAGCCGGACTTGTCCTCAACAGGTGCATTTTCATCCAGTTTTACGGATGATCCACAAGCGGTCAGGATCAAGGCTCCCGACACGATAACCACCAACTTCTTCAGATCGAGCATGATAATTCCCTTATAAATAATTACTTCATGAATGGACCCCAGGAGGGTTCACGAACATCTGCGGCTTTCATCGACAAACGCTGTTTGACGCGTCCATCAACGGAAACCACTGAAAGAGAGCCATGTCCACCATTGGTCGCGTACATGATGAACTGTCCGTTTGGCGAGAAACTTGGCGACTCGTCTCTTGAAGTATCGGACAATCTCTGTTCCTGACCGTTCGTCAGGTCCATCAGATAAAGCTGGTAACCGCCCCGTCTGGAAATATACGCCAAAGACTTCCCATCCGGTGAAACGCGAGGGCTGATATTGTAATTTCCATGGAAAGTCACGCGCTGCGGATTGCCTCCGTTGACGCCGACCTTGTAAATCTGCGGGCCACCGCTTCGGTCACTGGTGAAATAAATCCACTGTCCATCAGGAGAATATTGCGGCTCGGTATTGATGCTTCTGGTCTGTGTGATCTGTTTTAGGGCCCCGCCATTGGCGCTGACTGTATATACCTGGGTATATCCGTCTCTGGACAAAGCGACAGCCAGACGGCTCCCATCCGGCGACCAGGATGGTGCGGAATTGTTGCCCTTGTAATTGGCGACCATCGTCCGCTGGCGCGTGATAAGATTCTGTACGTACACGACCGGTTTTTTCGCTTCAAACGACACATAGGCGACCTTGGTGCCGTCAGGAGACCAGGATGGGGAAATGATCGGTTCTTTAGACCGTAAGGCGACCAGTTTATTGCCGCCATCGGCATCGGCGATTTCAAGCCGGTATTCGTTTCCGGTCTTGGTCACATAAGCGATCCGTGTCGCAAAAATACCTTTTTGTCCCGTCAGTTTTTCATAAATGTCATCCGCGATCTTGTGGGCAGTCACGCGGGTCATGGAAGCGGGGGCGACCATCGACAGCGCGGAAAGCTGGCTTGATTTTCCGAGATCGAAAAGGCGGTAACGAACGTCTATCTTGCCATCAGGCGATTTGACGACGGTTCCGACAACCAGCGCATCGGCTCCCTGAGCACGCCATTTTTTGTAATCAATGTCTGCCGACTCGCCGATAATCGCATCGGTACCGATCAGTTTGAACATCCCGGTCCGGGCCAGATCGGCCTTGATGATGTCGGTGACTTTTTGGGGGGCGGTCGCTTCATTGGAAAAACCGGCAATGACAATCGGAATCTGTTTATTGCCGACACCGGCGATATCGATATTCAATACATCCTGACCAAAAGCCTGAGCAGACATAAACACAGACAAGGCCAATAGCAGCAAGGAACGATAAAATGATTTCATAGTCACATCAGTCTTTCGGTTTATGTGTTATGGCGAGTTTTCCCGGGACACGTCCAGTCTTGTCCTTTGGAAAAGGCGCTGACCGTTCAATTGCCCGCAATACCGCTTCATCAAACCCGGGAATTCCGGAGGACTTGCGTTTTCGTATATTACGCAAAGTTCCGTCTGGCAGCAATTCGACATCATAGATAACCTGCGGGTTCCCCTTGATTGATGAAGAGACATTGAATGAGGTATTGTTCTTGACACGCGTCCGCACCATTGCAATGTAACCTGCATCTGCCGTTCCGGGTCCGGTCGAGCGAGCTGCCGTGCCGTTACCGCCTGTTCCGGTCGGACCTGTCGTACGTGTGCCTCCACCACCGGAGCCTTTACCTTTGCCACCGCCACTGCCGCCTCCGGCGATCCGTCGCGCTTCCTGATCCAGAAGCGCTCTTGCCCGTTTCTGTGCGGCAGCCGCATCTGCCTTCTGTTTACGGCTGGCATCCACCGCTTCTTTTTTCAGGCGCGCCTGTTCTTCACGCTGTGGTTTCGCTTCGTCCGCCCTTTGTTTCGCTTCTGCTTTTTTCCTGTCTTCGGCCGCTTTCTTTTCAGCCTTTTTCTTTTCCTGTTCCAGGGCGATATCCGGACGCGCAGTCACTTTCGGTTCTGGTGCTGCCTGTTTCACGGCAGGAGCCGGTGGAGGCGGAGCGCTTTCTTCCTGAGCCTGCAGTTCAGCCTGTTCAGCTGCAGCCAGTTCCGATTTTTCACCTGCCGCCAAGGGAGCGGCTTCCCGAATCTTGATGTCCCAGACTTCCGCTTCAACGGTATCGGAAGTCTGGCTTTGCCAGCTGACGCCGACCCAGAGAAAAACCAGTAGTGCGACATGGACCGCCAAAGCCAGCACAAAAGCCGGTTTCAGTTTTTTTTCCTTCGGTATGGACAGCAGACTGTTTTCCATCTTTTCGCAGGACAACCCCGTTTACCTCGTCGCAAGCCCTACCCGGCTGATACCCATCTTCTTGGCATCGGATATCACCTGCACCACTTCGTTGTAAATAATATTCTTGTCAGCGGCAATCAGGACCGGCAAATCCGGATTTTCGGCATGCATGATCTGCAGACTCTTCATCAGGCCATCCTTGTCCGGGACGGATTCGAAAACGTCTTTTCCCTTTCCGGGACGGTGTATGCCGATTTCAGCCGAAACATCCGGGCGCAGGGAAATCTGGATATAGTCGGTCGGAGGCAAAGCCGTTTTTTCGGCAGACGGCAAATCGACCACTCCGGGATTCGTCATCGGAGCGACGACCATGAAAATGACCAGAAGCACCAGCATCACGTCAATGTACGGGACGACATTGATTTCCGACTTGAACTTGTTTTTGCGACCTGACCGCAAGGAACCTGAAATCTGTTCTGACATGGCTCACCTATCGCGACTGTCTCTGGAGAATATTGGAAAATTCCTCGATAAACGTTTCAAACCGGATGGAAAGCCGGTCGATGTCATGCGAAAAACGGTTATAGGCCACGACTGCCGGAATTGCGGCAAACAGGCCGATGGCTGTCGCGATCAATGCTTCGGCAATACCGGGAGCGACCGTTGCCAGCGTGGCCTGATGGACGTTTGCCAAACCGCGGAACGCGTTCATGATGCCCCAGACCGTTCCGAAAAGCCCGACATAGGGTGATACCGAACCGACAGAAGCGAGAAAGGCCAGATGAGATTCAAGGCTGTCCATTTCGCGCTGATAAGCCGCGCGCATGGCCCGGCGCGCCCCATCCAGAACGGCAACGGTATCTTGCGCCGTATGCCCGGAAATGGCGTTTTTTCCCTTGATGTATTCCCCCATTCCCGCATGGAAAATGCGTTCCAGTGCGCCGGTCTTGTTATTGCTACCTGCCCGCTGGTAAAGGTTCTGCAGATTGCCGCCCGACCAGAAAGCGTGTTCGAAACTGGCCGTTTCGGTACGAGCACTTTTGATGGCAAACATTTTCTGGAAAATGAACGTCCAGCTCATGAGGGAAACCACGACGAGCAAGGCCATGATCAGCTGAACCAGTAAAGACGCATTGGAAATCAGCGAGATAAACGAAAGATCTTGTGAGACTGTCATTATATAAAAAATAAAAACATTGAAAATCCGGATACATCACATACCTGGACATCCCTTTACAACAATTCCCTAATCGCCTGCGAGAGCCTTGCTCATCTTTTGTGCAATCTCATCCGGTATGGCAACCGGCCGGATGGTCGTTCCATCCACGCAGACGATTGTCACGGTGCATTTGTTCAACTCGTCCCCATCCCTTAAAACGGTCTGTTCGAAAAGCATGGAAGCGCCCCTTAGCTGTGCAACTTTTGCAGTGACAATCAATTCATCGTCAAGCAATGCCGAGCGTCTGTAGTCAATCGACACGTTTTTGACCACAAAAATAATATTATGCTTGTTTTTCAACGTTTCCTGGCTGATGCCCAACGAACGGAGCCACTCCGTACGGGCACGTTCGTAAAACCTCAGGTAGTTTGCATAGTAAACGACACCCTCTGCATCGGTGTCTTCGTAGTAAACCCTGACCGGCCAATTGAATGTTGGGGACATAGTGTCTTTTTTCGAATGAAAGATGAGCATAAGCTAGCGCTTTAAAGGTCAACAATCAAGCTCTATTTCTCGAAAAATTGTTACAAACGAAACTTTCAGTAAAAGATTTTTTTCAAATCGTCCACAACCGGCATGATTGCCAGGATCAGAAGCAGAATGGCCAGTGGAATCGTCGCGGAATAACCGATCAGTTTGAAGCCGAAAGCCCCGGCAACACCGCCGAAGAAAAACATGAACAAAAGGCTTGCGAGCAACATCAGTTTGTTGCGGTTCGCTTTTACGTACGACTCGTCTTCCCGGTCGATTTTCCGGTTCCAGTAAAAAAGCTTGCCGAGCTCGATTCCGATATCGGTTACGATACCGGTCATGTGTGTCGTCCGGATGACAGCGCGGGAAATGCGGGTAATGATGGCGTTTTGCAGCCCCATCAGAAAACACAGCAACATGACGGTAATGGAAACGAAAAGCCCCATATGACGATGGAGCCTGGCGCCAAGGACGCCGAAACACAGCAAAAGACCCGCTTCCACAATCAATGGCAATGCATATTCACTTTGCAGGCGTTTTCCGCGAGCCCAGTTGACGAACAATTCAGTCAGGGCCGCCCCGGCAATGAAACAGATGAGTGCGCCCACGCTGGCCAGGGCAAGATTGATGTTTCCGATGATCAGCCCGTCGGCCATACTGGAAATGATACCCGTCATGTGCGAGGTATATTGCTGCACGGCCAGAAAACCACCCGCATTCATCGCTCCTGCGATGAATGCCAAAGACAACCCCAGGTGGATGTCCGCCTTGACGCTTCGCTCCACACTGGTCAGTTTGCGCAGATAAAAGATCAGCATAGTGTCCAACAAGAAACAGGGTTAGAAACTGCCTACCGGAACCGCAACAGCTGCCTGCCGTTTTTTACGCTTTGGGCAGCGTCACGCCAACCTGGCCCTGATACTTGCCGTTCCGGTCTTTATACGATGTTTCACAAATCTCATCGCTTTCGAAGAACAGCACCTGGGCACAGCCTTCCCAGGCATAAATCTTGGCCGGCAATGGCGTCGTATTGGAAAATTCCAGCGTGACATAACCTTCCCATTCAGGTTCAAAAGGAGTCACATTGACGATAATGCCACAACGGGCATAAGTCGATTTACCCAGACAGACCGTCAATACATTGCGTGGGATACGGAAATATTCGACTGTCCTTGCCAAAGCGAATGAATTGGGAGGAATGATACAGACATCGCTCTTGACATCGACAAATGAATTCTCGTCGAAATTTTTGGGATCGACGATGGTACTGTTGATGTTCGTGAAAATCTTGAACTCATCAGCACAACGGATATCGTAACCATACGATGACACGCCGTAAGAAACGATTTTCTTGTCGTTGACGGAACGAACCTGACCGCTTTCAAACGGTTCGATCATTCCGTGTTCTTCGGCCATACGCCGGATCCATTTATCAGATTTGATGGTCATGTTGACTGGCAGGAAAGGATTCGATCACTGCAACAAAACGTTTTTCAGGCATTTTTGCTGCAGACATTCATTTATTTTACCTTGGTTTTCCCACTCTGGAACACCCCGTTTGAGCCAGCAGGAGATTTCGCAAGGTTTTTTTCGGAAAAAGGGGAAAGGCGACCGGATCACTTGGAGGAAATCACGCCAACACTGATACAATAGCGGCATGTAAATGGATGGAATATCCGCTTTCTCAAATGCCATTTAGCCTGACCATTACCCATGAACCTTTCGAATCATTTTCTGATAGCGATGCCATCAATGCATGATCCGATATTCGGTGGAACAGTCGTCTATCTTTGCGAACACAACGATTATGGTGCTCTCGGTGTTGTCATCAACCGGCCCATGGAGCTGACACTTGACCATTTGCTTGAAAAACTGGACCTGCGGCCTGAAATCCCTGCGCCATTCAAAAAACCGGTGATGTTTGGCGGCCCGGTGCAGGATGATCGCGGTTTCGTTTTGCATACGCCAGATGCGAAATTCACCTCCATGCTGACCATTTCCGATCAGGTCGCCTTCACGACATCACGGGACATCCTTGAAGCCATTGCTTCAGGAGCAGGCCCTGAAAAAATGCTCGTCAGTATTGGCTACGCGGGATGGAGCGCAGGCCAGCTGGAACAGGAAATCAGCCATAACGGCTGGCTAACGGTCAATGCCGATCCTTCCATCATTTTTGATTTGCCGATTTCACAGCGTTATACTGCTGCGATGAAACTGTTGGGTTTCGACCCGAATAAACTGACTTATGAGGTTGGACATGCCTGACCGACCGGAATACCGTTAGGCAGGCACTGAAATATGAATAACACTCCGGGCGTCATACTCGCTTTCGATTTCGGCCTGAAACGGATCGGAACCGCGATAGGCAACGAATTGTCCCGCACGGCACGGCCACTTAAGATCATTAACGCCGAAGCCAATGATGTCCGTTTTTCCGAAATCGGTGAGCTGATCCGGGAATGGCAACCCGCAAGGCTGGTGGTAGGGCTGCCCTCCTACCCCGACGGCACGGAACATGAAATGACCCGCCGGTGCAAACGTTTCGCCAATCAGCTTCACGGTCGTTTCTCGCTTGAAATCATTCTTGTCGATGAACGGTATTCGTCATCCGTTCTTCATTTTAAACGTGGCCAGGCTGACGACGCACACGCAGCGGCCCTTATTTTGCAACAATATTTCGATGAATCAATCCCTGACTGAACTGAACGCCGAGGCTTTATACCAAAAGCTGTTGAAACAAATACGCGAAGCGATCGCCAACACCCCAAAGGTTGCCGTTGTCGGCATCCGTTCCGGTGGTGCATGGATCGCAGAACGTGTCGTAGCGGACCTGAAACTGGACAACCCTCCGGGTTTTATTGACGTATCCTTTTACAGGGACGACTATGCCCAGAAAGGCTTGCCTGCCGAGGTCAAACCTACCCAGATCCCATTCGACGTGGTCGATTCCACCATTTTGCTGATCGACGACGTGCTATATACAGGCAGGACGACCCGGGCAGCGATCAACGAACTGTTCGATTACGGCCGTCCGGCCCGCATCCTCCTGGCTGCCCTGATCGACCGTGGTGAACGCGAACTGCCGATTGCAGCCGATTTTGTCGCAGCACATGTTTCCCTTGAAAAAAACGAGAAGCTGGTTTTGCAACGTTCCGATGACAACACTTTTTCTCTGACGGTGGAAAATGCCTAATCCCCAACTGAACAGCAACGGTGAACTGAAACACCTTCTGGCCTTAAACGGTTTGCCCAAAGACATCCTGAATTACATCCTGGATACCGCTTCCTCGTTCGTCAGCGTATCTGACCGGGAAGTCAAAAAAGTGCCTTTAATGCGCGGCAAAAGCGTTTTCAACCTCTTTTTCGAGAATTCGACCCGTACCCGGACGACTTTCGAAATCGCAGCCAAACGCCTGTCGGCTGACGTGATCAACCTGAACATTGCGGCCTCTTCCACCAGCAAGGGGGAAACCCTGCTGGATACTGTCGACAACCTGACAGCGATGAGCGCCGACATGTTCGTCGTCCGCCATGACCATTCCGGTGCCCCGTTTCTGATCGCATCCCATCTGAACCAGCACAAGCTGGACCATATCCATGTCGTCAACGCCGGCGACGGCCGTCATGCCCATCCGACGCAGGGGCTGCTCGACATGTATACGATCCGCCACTACAAAAAGGACTTCACGAACCTGACGGTTGCCATCGTCGGCGATATCCTGCATAGCCGTGTCGCCCGCTCTGACATCCATGCCATGAAAACGCTGGGTGTCCCTGAAATCCGTGTCATCGGCCCCAAAACGCTTCTCCCAGCCTATATGGAAGACATGGGTGTCCGTGTCTTCACCAATATGGATGAAGGCCTGAAAGGTGTCGACGTCGTCATCATGTTGCGTGTGCAGAACGAACGCATCAACGGCGCACTCCTGCCTTCCACCCAGGAGTTCTTCAAGAATTACGGCCTGACGCCTGAAAGGCTTGCCCTGGCGAAACCGGATGCCATTGTCATGCACCCGGGCCCGATGAACCGTGGCGTTGAAATTGATTCTGCGGTGGCCGATGGCAAACAGGCCGTTATCCTGTCTCAGGTGACCTTCGGCATTGCCGTCCGAATGGCCGTCATGAGCATTCTGGCAGGCAACTAGGCAACTGAAGACAAAAAGAAAGAATAACCGGACAGTATTAAGGACACATTGGTATGAAACTGCTTATCCAGAACGGACGACTGATCGATCCGGCCAACGGAATCGACGGATTGAAAAATATCGCCATTGCCGATGGAAAAGTATTTGCCATAGAAGACGCTGGCAAAACCATTCCCGATTTCACTCCCGACCGGACGATAGATGCCACCGGCCTTGTCGTTTCGCCGGGGTTTGTCGACCTGTCGGCCCGGCTGCGCGAACCCGGATACGAACACAAGGCAACGCTACAATCCGAAATGCAGGCGGCCATGCAGGGAGGCGTCACCAGTCTCGTCTGTCCTCCGGATACCGACCCTGTCCTCGATGAACCGGGGCTGGTCGAAATGCTGAAATACCGCGCCGCTGCGTTAAATCAGGCTCATGTCTATCCTCTTGGCGCCCTGACTGTCGGGCTGAAGGGACAGGCGCTGACGGAAATGGCTGAACTGACAGATGCCGGATGTATTGGATTCTCCCAAGCCAACGAAGTTGTCGTCGATACTGAAGTATTGCTGCGCGCCCTGCAATACGCCAATTCGTTCAATTACAGTACCTGGTTGCAGCCTGAAGACCCTTACCTTTCCAAAAAGGGGATGGCCCATTCCGGTCCGGTTGCCACCCGATTGGGGCTGTCGGGCATTTCCTATATCGCTGAAACGATCAGGTTGCATACCATCTTTGAACTGATGCGTGTCACCGGTGCGCGAATCCATCTGGGTCGGCTTTCTTCCGCACAGGGTATTGAACTGGTGCGTCAGGCAAAAAAAGACGGCCTTCCAGTCACTTGCGACGTCGGTATCCACCATATCCATCTCACCGAAGACGATATCGACTTTTTCGATACCAATGCCAGAATGACCCCTCCATTGCGTTCCAGAGCCG
>JAEYIG010000213.1 GCA_023409175.1 Pseudomonadota bacterium | reverse complement strand
AACACGGGCTGGGAGATTTTCATCCCGTCTGGCACGACATCCGGATCGAGGCAGGCTGGGAAACCGCGCTGGAAGCGGTCATGATGGAGCGGATACAGGCGCTCGGTTTGTCGACATTGGAGTGGACGGAATCGTTTCAGAAGGACAAACCGCCCGTCAAAACCTGTTTTTTCGCTCCTGATGATGTCGGGAATGGCCAGAAAAAAGAAACGCGTTTGCCGTTCGATTTGTTATCGGCGCGAATCGGGTACAAAAACTCAAGGGTAAAAGACGTTCTGGAGAACTGGTTACACGGAATTTATGCTGCCGATTCTATGGCTGAAGCTCTGTCGCAGCGGAAAGACCTGCCTGACGGTGCCTGTTTCATTTTGCCGGAAGGCCATATCATCGACCGATACAGTGTTCGCTTCTTTGCTGTTGAATCAGAGAAGGAAGGGGTATTTTCAAGGCAGCAGGAAATAATCCGGCTGGAAAAGTCCTACCAGGAAAACAAGGCGGAACAGTCCCGTCTGAGTGACGAATTCAGGTCGGCGGATATGCGCCTGAAAGAACTGAATTCGAAGATCGGGCAGATTCATTCCAAAACGAATGGAGAGGTGCAACGCATTCATGAATTCCAGATGAAGATCCTGAAGTTTGAGGAACTGAACCGCCGATACAACGACCAGAATGACCAGATAGATACGGCATTGGCCGAACTGGCTGATTTCAGGCAGGAAAAGGAAATCGAAATTGCCGAAGAAGAAAAACGGCTTGAAGAACTGGATATGACGCTTGGGGAGTGGCAGCAAAAGGAGGCGGATTTTCTGGAAACGGTTGCCGCCAAGGAAGATGAACTGAAAGTCTTGCGTGAAAAAGTGCACCAGGCTGAGCGGGCGGCAGAACAGGCCGGGTATGATGAAAAAGCGCTCGGCAAGCGGCTGGACGAGCTGGCAAGGCAGATTGAAACGGCTGAAAAACAGATCCAGCTGGTCTCCGGGAGCCTCAATCAGGGACAGCTGGAATTGCAGGAACTGGATGACAAGGTAGCACAGGAAAACCTTCAGGTTCTCCTGGAGCAACGAATGACGCAGGAAGAGGCTCTGGCCCAGTCAAGGCAGCATCTGGATGATCTCGCTCAACAATTAAGAACTTTAATGGAACGCAGGCTTCAAATAGAGAGAAGTTTGCAGCCCCAAAGGGATAAAATAGTTGCCGTGCAATTGAAGGAACAGGCTGCCCGGATCAATGTCGGGCAATTCGAGCAGAAACTGCTTGAATCGAATGCCGATATCGCAGCGTTGAACGGGATGTTGCCGGAGAATGCCTCTGTTTCGGCATTCCAGTCGAGGATTTCCCGTTTGAATGCAGAGATAGATGGATTGGGCCCGGTCAATCTCGGGGCAGCGATTGAATTGAATGAGGCCAGCAGCCGTAAAAAATATCTGGAAGAACAATTCCAGGATCTGACGGATGCCATTTCAACACTGGAAGACGCCATCAGGCGTATTGACCGGGAAACAAGGAGCCTGTTGAAAAACACGTTTGATCAGGTCAATCAATCCTTAAACGAACTCTTTCCGGTATTGTTTGGAGGCGGCCATGCACAATTGCACATGACGGGAGAGGAGATCCTGGATGCCGGAATACAGATCATGGCTCAGCCACCGGGCAAAAAAAATGCGACAATTCACCTGTTGTCGGGTGGAGAAAAAGCCTTAACCGCGATAGCATTGGTTTTTTCATTGTTCAAGTTGAATCCGGCTCCGTTTTGCCTGCTTGACGAGGTGGATGCGCCTCTGGATGATGCCAATACGGAACGTTTTAGCAATATGGTGACGAAGATGTCGTCACAAACGCAATTTTTGTATATTTCCCATAATAGAATTGCTATGGAAATGGCAGAAGAACTGGTTGGTGTCACCATGCAGGAACAGGGAGTTTCGCGTATTGTGACAGTGGATATCAACGATGCTGCAAACTTTTCAGATGAGGTTTTAAGAGCATGACAGATTTACAGGCGAGTTTAATTGGAATCGGCATAGTAATCGTTGTGGGCGTCATCGCCTACAATAAGTGGCAGGAATACCGCGCCAAAAAACATGTCGAGAGGGCTTTTTCCGATCCTGTTGACGATGTCCTGATGAAATCGGGCACGGCTGAAGCTGCACCGTCACGTCAGGAGCCCGTTTTCGATGAGTTCGCTGCAAGTGCCGGCAAAAAAGAACCCAGTTTCGGCGAACCTGACCTGGCTCAGGTAACGGATGTCACACCAGTGGATATGGACGGAAATGCCGTCTTTTCGAAAGAAGGGGATTTGCCGGTCGATGAATTGATTGATTGCGAAATTCTGCTTACCCTTGAAGAACCGGCACGAACCGAAAAAATCCTGCCGCAACTTCAATCCTTGCGTTATACCGGCAACAAACCCGTTCATTTTGTCGGGCTGGTTGAAGATGACGAAGGAAATACCAGTTGGCAACGCATTGTTCCCGGCAATACGGCCTATACCCAGTTGAAGGCTGGTGTCCAGCTGGCAAACCGTACGAGTGCATTGAATGACATCGAATTTTCCGAACTGCTGATGCGTTTGCGACAGGTTGCCGACGCGATTGGGGCAGAACCGGAAATACCGGAAATGGCAGAAGTGACGGAGAAAGCCAAACAGCTGTTCCAGTTCGTTGCCGATCATGACGCGAAACTCGGGATCAGTATCCGCAGCAATGGCGCCCCCTGGCAGGTACTTACCCTGAATGCGGCACTTGAAAAACAGGGATTTGAACTTCGCCCTGACGGATTGTTTGTCATGAAAGACCGTGAAAACGGCCTTCCACTCTTTACGCTTTCCACAAACGAATTGCCTGCCTCCGAAATCGCGACACGATTGACCATGCTGCTGGACGTCCCATGCGTGGCTCCTGAAAAAGACGGATTTTCCCAGATGGTACAGTGTGCCAAGGCGCTCTGTATCCGTCTGGACGGTTCCCTGATCGACGATGGGAACCAGTTGTTGAACGATGCTTTTCTGGAAGAGATCGCAGGACAGGTAAAGGATTTCTACCAGGAAATGCACGCCTGTAACATCCCTGCGGGCTCGGTTCGGGCCTTGAGGCTCTTCAACTGATTATGCAGACGGATCTGTTTCGTCGAGACCAGGCCCCTTCTTCTCCGGCAGAACAGGCAGAGTTGCTCCGTAAGGAAATCGAGCGGTATAACCACGCATATTATGTCCTGGATACACCAATCGTTCCCGATTCGGAATATGACCGGCTCTTCCGGGAATTGCAGGAGCTGGAGCGGAATCACCCCGAACTGATCGTTGCCGATTCGCCCACGCAAAGGGTCGGAGGCTCGCCGTTGGTCCAGTTCGAGAAAGTCGAACACAAAATCCCGATGCTGTCCCTGCAGAATGGCCTTTCCGAAGAAGAGGTCGCCGCTTTCGACAAGCGTATTGCGGATGAACTGGATGAGGATAATGTCGAGTATGAGGCCGAACTCAAGTTCGACGGCCTTGCTGTCAGTTTGCGCTATGAAAACGGCCTGCTGGTTCAGGCCGCTACCCGGGGTGACGGGACATCCGGAGAAAACATCACGAATAATATACGCACCATCCGGACCATTCCGTTGCGTCTGTCGGATTTGACCCCTCCTGACGTGTTGGAAGTGAGGGGGGAAGTATTGATGTTCAAGAAGGATTTTCACGACCTGAACCATCGCCAGCGTGAAAATGAACAGAAAGAATTCGTCAATCCACGTAATGCAGCGGCAGGCAGTCTGCGCCAACTGGATTCACAAATTACGGCAACGCGTCAGCTCAGGTTTTTTGCCTATGGGGTGGGAGAACTCAAGGGAACGCCTTTGCCACCGTCACAAAGTGGCCTTCTTGACTGGTTCGAACAGCTGGGCATTCCAGTCTGTGATGAGCGCAAAGTCGTCAAGGGCCTCAAAGGCCTGATGGGTTTCTTTCATCGCATCGAAGCCAAAAGGGAATCGCTTCCATATGAAATCGACGGTGTCGTTTACAAAGTCAACAAAATCGCCGAACAGCAAAGGCTGGGATTCATCTCCAGGGCTCCCCGTTTTGCCATCGCCCATAAATTCCCGGCCCAGGAAGTGTTGACGGAAGTGCAGGACATCAATGTGCAGGTCGGACGTACCGGTGCGATAACCCCTGTGGCACGACTGAAACCCGTTTTTGTAGGTGGCGTGACCGTGACCAATGCAACCCTTCACAATGAGGACGAAGTGCGCCGTAAAGACGTCAGAATTGGCGATACGGTCATTGTCCGGCGCGCAGGGGATGTCATTCCTGAAGTGCTGGCCGCTGTGCCGGAACGCAGGCCTGACAATGCACGTGAATTCATCATGCCGACGGTGTGCCCTGTGTGCGGTTCACCCATTGTAAGGCCTGAAGAGGAAGCCATAGCCCGCTGTTCCGGAGGCTGGATCAAATGCCCGGCTCAGAAAAAGGGAGGTTTGCTCCTTTTCGTGTCAAGAAAGGCACTGGGGATTGAAGGGCTCGGTGAACAGTTGATTGATCAACTGGTCGACAAGAACGTGATTAATGATGCTGCCGACCTGTATCAGCTGGATCTTGAAACGGTATCAGGACTGGACAGGATGGCGGAGAAATCCGCATCGAACCTTCTGAGGGAAATCGAGAAATCGAAAAAAACGACTTTCGGCCGCTTCCTGTATGCGCTGGGTATCCGGCATGTGGGTGAGACCACGGCACGCTCACTGGCTGAACATTTCGGCAGTCTCGATAATCTGGTAAAGGCCACGGAAGAAGAATTGCTTGAAGTGGAAGACATCGGGCCTATTGTCGCTTCATCCGTCAAACAGTTCTTTTCCGATGAACGCAACCTGAAGCTGGTTGAAAAACTGCAGAATGTCGGCATCCATTGGCCGGAACACGAAATGAAGGAAAAACCGGAAGAGTTGCCACTTGAAAACAAAAAATTTGTTTTGACCGGAACCCTTCCTACATTGACGCGTGAGGCTGCGGCTGAAATAATTCGGAATCTGGGTGGAAAAGTCAGCAGTTCTGTTTCCAAAAACACAGACTATGTCCTGGCAGGCACGGAAGCTGGCAGCAAGTTAGCCAAGGCTCTTGAGCTGGGCGTTCCGATTATCAATGAAGACGAATTCTTGCAACTTGTAAATAATGACAAAAGTAACTAAAGCCGTTTTTCCAGTGGCTGGGCTTGGCAGCCGTTTTTTGCCCGCAACCAAGGCACAGCCGAAAGAAATGCTTCCCGTGGTGGACAAGCCTTTGATCCAGTATGCTGTGGAGGAAGCGGTCGCGGCCGGCATTAATGAGCTGATCTTCATCACTGGCCGTAACAAACGGGCCATTGAAGACCATTTCGACAAGGCATATGAGCTGGAAACCGAACTGGAAGCGGCGGGTAAACTGAAACTTCTGGGATATATCCAGAACATCCTCCCGAAAAACGTCAATTGCATTTACATCAGGCAGCCTGAACCACTGGGTCTGGGACATGCAGTCCTTTGTGCGCGACCGGTTGTCGGTAATGAACCTTTTGCCGTTCTGCTGGCTGACGACTTCATGACCGTCAGGGAAAACAATCCCAACGTGTTGCAGCAAATGACTGAATTGTATGAAAAGGAATCGAAAAGTCTACTGGCCGTTCAGGAAGTTGAACGTCAACACACGAAGCAATATGGCATAGTCGATGCGTCGCCATATCGTACCGGTCTGGAATTTGTCAATGCGATTGTCGAAAAACCCGATCCCGCTTCGGCGCCATCAACACTGGCGGTCGTCGGGCGTTATATCCTTAACCCCGGCATTTTCGATTGCCTGGAAAAAATCGGGAAAGGTTCAGGGGGAGAGATTCAATTGACCGACGGAATCTCGAAGCTGATTGAGAAGGAAGACGTGTGTGCCTATCACTTTGATGGACAGCGTTTTGATTGCGGATCGAAAATCGGTTATCTGAAGGCGACCGTTACCATGGGTTTGAAACATCCGGAAGTGATGTCTGAATTCAAACGCTTCATTACGGATGCCCATTTGATTGAACAGGAATAATGATGGCGGTTAGAAAAATTTTGAAAATGGGTGATTCCCGTCTGTTGAATGAGTCCGCTCCGGTTGAACAGTTCAATACGCCTGAACTGAACCAGCTGATAGAAGACATGTACGAAACGATGTATGCTGCCGACGGAGCCGGCCTGGCCGCTCCGCAAATCGGCGTGCTTCAGCGTGTCGTGATTTTCGGCTATGACGAAAACAACCGCTATCCTGACGCTCCACCGGTTCCGAAAACAGTATTGATCAATCCGGTTATCCGTCCTTTATCTGATGAAATTGATACTGGATGGGAAGGTTGCCTGTCTATTCCGGGTATGCGGGGTATCGTACCCAGATGGGCAAAAATCCATTACGAAGGGTTCGACCAGTTCGGCAATCGCATCAGCCGCGATGCGGACGGGTTTCATGCACGTGTTGTTCAGCATGAATGCGACCATCTGGACGGTATACTTTATCCGTTCAGAATAGATGATCTTGGCCTTTTCGGCTTTTCCGAAGGCTTCGACAACGACGATTCAGAAGATTGACCGGAATATATGGGTTTGGAAGAAAGGGGATAGTGGTCAGAACTTTTCTTCCGGCCTCAGATATCGCCATTGCCCTTGCGGCAAATCACCCAGCTTGACGTTACCGATCCGGACGCGTTTCAACCCGATCACTCTCAGGCCGACAGCCTCACACATGCGCCTGATCTGGCGCTTTTTACCTTCACGCAACACAAACCGTAACTGGTCGTCGTTTTGCCAGCTGACTTTTGCGGGCAACAGGGCTTTTCCATCCAGTTTCAGGCCGTGCCGGAGCCGTTCAAGGTCGCTGTCGGGCAAACGTCCGGGCTTCGTATATTTGACGCGTACCAGATATTCCTTGTCCGTTGGTGAGTTCTCGCCGATCAGATGCTTGGCAATACGGCCATCCTGCGTCAAAACCAGCAGGCCGACCGAATCAATATCCAGCCGTCCGGCAGGAACCAGACTGCGTAATTGCGAAGGCCTGAATTTTTCACCGGAGGGATCATCTTTCCAGTGGGTCTCTTCGCTGATCAGAGCAACTGCGGGCTTATAGCCGTCCTCTGCCTGACCACTGACGTAACCGACCGGCTTGTTGATCAGGATCGTGACACGGCGTGATTGTTCCTGTGAAGCCTGTTTCTCAATCGTGATTTTCTGGTGAGGCAATACCTTGCTGCCAAGCAGGGAAACGACTTTGCCGTCGACCTTGACCCATCCCTTTTCGATCCATTCATCAGCTTCGCGTCTTGAACAGATTCCCAGCTCAGACATACGTTTACTCAGGCGGACAGGTTCACTCATCATTGTTCTCAAAAATTCAGTTAACTCTCAATACGTCGATCATATCCGTTTCGAACTGGATCTGGATACGTGGATGTTGAAGCATTTCGCTGTCGATCAGGAAGACGTCTTCGATACGTTCTCCCAAAGTCATGATTTTAGCAGTATGCAGGTTGACCTTGTAGCGTGAAAAGACCAGCGCTATGGCATAGAGCAGCCCATTGCGGTCGTTGGCAGTGACCGACAGGACGAAATTCTTTCCGCTTGCGTCTGGTCTCAAGTCAAGAGTCGGGGCAATCGGGAAAGAGCGCGACTTCCGGGAAAGACGGGCTGGAAGAGGCGGTGGCAATGGAACGGTTGTTTTCAGCAATTCTGTCAATTCATGCTCGACAAGCGTAATAATGTCCCGGTAATTTTTCTCAAAACCCTGTTTCGTCACGAGAAAGGTATCGAGCGCATAATCGTGGTTTGTCGTGTGGATTTTTGCGTCGAGAATGCTGAAATTCTTTTTGGCGAAGTAACTGCAGATCAGCGCGAAGAGATCGGGCCGGTCAAGGATGTATACCGTAACCTGCAAGCCTTCGCCGATTGGGGAAAGACGGCATTTGACAACGGGTTCTTCAGCGTTGATGCGGTAATAAAGCGTTCGGGTCTGCCATGCGATATCGGATGCGTCATGACGCAGGAAATAGACGATATCGAGTTGCTTCCAGAATTCATCTTCTGCATGTTCAGCAAGCCCATACAAGCGCAATGTGGCCTGGGCTTCTTTCTGGCGGATTTTGAGCTCGTGGTCAACGGAAATGTCTTCCCCACCCAGCACACGAAGGGTCAAATGGAAGAGGTCTTCCATCAGTTTGCTTTTCCATGCGTTCCAGATTTGCGGATTCGTTCCCCTTATATCGGCGACAGTCAGGAGAAACAGGGCAATCAAATGACGTTCATCCCTGACGATATCGGCAAACTGGCGAATGGTTTCAGGATCAGACAGATCCTTTTTCTGGGCTACCTGGGAAAGCGTCAAATGTTCTTTCACCAGAAAAACGATCAGTTCGGACTCTTCTTCGGACAATTCATGCTGAATGCAAAATTTCCTGGCATCTTCCATACCCAGAATGGAATGGTCGCCCCCCCTGCCTTTGGCAATGTCGTGAAAAAGGGCAGCGACATACAAAAGCCAGGGTTTGGAAAAACCGGCCATCAACTGGCTGCACAAGGGGTTTTCGTGGGCGTATTCCGTCAGGGAAAAACGGTGCACGTTGGATACAACCGTCAGGATATGCTGGTCTACAGTATATTGATGAAACAGGTCATGTTGCATCTGTCCGACGATCTTACCGAAATTCGGCAAATAGCGGCCGAGAATCCCGAGCTCGTTCATGTGTTGCAGTGCCCGCGCAGCAAAGCGTGGAGACTGGAGGATCTGAAGGAAGATATGACGGTTGGCCGGATCGTTCCTGAATTTATGGTCGATGTGAATACGGGCATGCCACAGCTTGCGAAGCGTGCGGGCTGTCATGTTTTTCAGGTCGGTACTGTCAGACAGCAGGAGAAAGACTTCCAGCAATGCGGACGGACAGTTTACGAAAACGTCATCGTCAACGATATCAATAAGGCCATTTACGTCGTTAAAGCGTTCGTTGATTTTAATGGCCTGATACGGTTGCGGAAAAAGCCATGCACGCATGTTTTGCAGCAGGATCATATTCAGTTGCACAACGGTATGGGCAGCACGATAATACTGCTGCATCATGTGTTCACTGGCACG
>JAEYIG010000115.1 GCA_023409175.1 Pseudomonadota bacterium | reverse complement strand
GCACAGGCTGTACCCTGTCTGCTGCGATTGCGGCCCTGATGACACGCATGCCCTTGCCGGAAAGCGTGAAAATGGCGAAGGATTACCTGACGAAAGCGCTGGCCGATTCAGGCAAACTGAACGTCGGCCACGGGCATGGGCCGGTGCATCACTTCCATGCCATATGGAAATGAATTGAGCAGAAAATAAATTAGTGATCAGTCAATTACGGGTGAAACCTTGTCTTCTTGATGGGATCGGTTTTTACCCGTTTTTTCCATTCAAGGTAGCGGATAGGGTAGTGGTATCCATGTGATGAGAGGGCCGTCGGCCCTTTCCGCACGCAGGGCTTCCTTGCCGATGGCTTCGGTCTGGACGACAGCCAGGAAATCGACCCGGCCCTTGTCCCGGCGGGCTGAACTGACGATCGTGCCGCAAGGCTGTCCGGCCTGATCGACGATGTCCGCACCGGCAGTCATGTTCACGTCAACGGAAGGGTTTTCCTCGAATGGCAATTCGACCATTCCGTGGTACATGCGGCGTTTGACCGTTCCCTTGTACTGGCTCCGGGCGACGACTTCCTGTCCCGGATAACAGCCTTTTTTGAAGGAGAGGCCTCCTGCCTGTTCCAGATTGACCATCTGGGGAATGAACCTGTCCTGTACAGGCAGGGTAATTTGGGGGACACCCGCCCTGATGTCGCCCATTGTCCAGCCGTTTTCATCGCAAACGGACAGGATGGATGACAATTCGCCTTCCACCTCCTGCAGACGCTCTTCCTGAACCGTCAGGAGATAACGCGGATATCCGAATGCGTCGGCAACCCTTACCAGAACGCCATGTCCGTTTTCCGTTTTGCCGAAAGGTTCCGCCGGAAGGGGATCAAACCATTTTGAAAGGGCCTCGCCGCCTTTTTCCCCGCCGATGCCCAGTATGACCCAATTGGTGCTTTCGTCGGCCAGTTGGACTTTCGATCGCAAAATGTACATCTGGAGCCGTTTTTGCAGCGCGGGGAGGATGTCGCGGGGCACGGTCAGCCAGACTTTCCCTCCGGATTTCCATGCATTGAACAGGGCGAGAATGCGGCCTTGCGGATTGCAGTAAGCCGCCAGACGCGCCTGACTCGCTCCAAGGTGAAGGATATCGTTGGAAAGCTGGTTGTGGATGAACTGGACGGCATCCTCACCGTCAAGAGACAGCAGGCCTGTCTGTTTCAGCAGGACGACATGGCCTGATTCCAGTGTCAGGGATGAACAGGTATGAGGGAGGGCAATAGAATTCATGGTTTCAAATAAAACTGTTTTCGGATTGGTTCAAGTCGAGTATAGTCTTTTTTTCGTCTGGTTTTATGGCCTCTGACAAAAGGCCGTCGTTTCGATGAATTTTATTCCCAAAAGCCGTCTTCCGAAAAAAAGAACGTGTATTGTCGCGGGATGCGTTTTCGCCATTCTCGTCGCTCTGGCCGCTTTTTATGCGCACTGGGCTTATTCCCCCGTATTCACGCAGGGAAAGCCTGTCCCGTTTGAAATCGCCAGGGGCGGTTCGGCAAAAAGCGTGACAAGCCAGTTGAACGGCCAGGACGTTTCACTGAACGAACCCCTTTTTGTCCTGCTGGTCAGGATGACCGGCAACAGTTCGAGCCTTCTGGCAGGGCCGTACGAACTGAAAGCGGGGGAAACGCCCGTCAGGCTGATGCAAAAGATCACCCGTGGGATTTTTGCCCTTGAGTCGGTCACCATCATCGAGGGCTTCAATTTCCGCCAACTGAGGCGTGTTATCGCAAAAAGCGAAACCCTGAGACACGATACGGTCGGATTGTCCGATGCGGAGATACTGCACAGGCTGGGCGTCAGGCACCACAGCGGGGAAGGCCTTTTCTATCCGGATACCTATATGTTCAAGAAAGGTGCGAGCGACATGCAGGTCTATCGCCGGGCTTACGATGCACAGATGGCTCGGTTGAATGCACTTTGGGCAAAACGCGATCCGGCGTTGCCGTACAAGACGCCTTACGAGGCCCTGATCATGGCTTCGCTGATCGAAAAGGAAACGGGCCATCCGGATGACCGGGACAAGATTGCGGGGGTATTCCTCAACCGTTTGCGGATTGGCATGAAACTTCAGACAGACCCGACAGTCATTTACGGTATGGGACACGGTTATCGGGGTAAAATCCGCAAGGCGGATTTGCTGAGGGATACCCCTTACAATACCTATACCCGTTATGGCATGCCGCCAACCCCGATTGCGATGCCGGGCAATGACGCGCTGGAAGCGGCCTTCAATCCCGCTTCGACGGATGCGCTGTATTTTGTGGCAAGGGGAGACGGCACAAGCCAGTTTTCCAGCAACCTGCAAGACCATAACGATGCTGTCAGAGAATTTATCCTGAAAAAATGAACAAAGGAACCCAGACATTTCCAGGCCGTTTCATCACCTTCGAAGGCATTGACGGTGCGGGCAAATCCACGCATATCGAGTATGTGACCGGCCTTTTGCGTGAAAAAGGGCGCCAGACCGTCGTGACCCGCGAGCCCGGCGGGACGGCCCTTGGCGAAAAACTGCGTGAACTCCTGCTCCACGACAGGATGAATCTGGAAACGGAAGCGCTCCTGATGTTTGCCGCCCGGCGTGAACATATTGCGGAAGTGATCGAACCGGCATTGAAACGTGGCGACTGGGTCATTTCAGACCGCTTTACGGATGCCTCCTTTGCCTATCAGGGAGGAGGACGGGGACTGGATCTGGACAAGCTGCGACAGCTCGAAGCCTGGGTCCATCCCCATCTGCAGCCAGACCTGACATTCCTTTTCGACGTCGCCCCCGAAGTGGCACAGAAACGGCTTGAAGCCGCGCGTTCGCCCGACAAGTTCGAACGGGAAAAGTCGGAATTTTTCAACCGCGTGCGGGATGAATACCTGCGCAGGGCAAAAGAATTCCCGGAACGTTTCAGGGTCATCGACAGTTCGCGTTCCATCGGGGCCATTCGTGAGACAATAAGAGGGTTGGTCGGCGAACTGGGTTGATCCCTGTTTCATTTGCCGTCTACATTTTCATCAATCGGATAACGAAAACTGGTTTTGGCATTGGAAAATTCAATTTACCCCTGGCACCGTAAAAATTGGGAATATCTCGTCCGGCTGGAGTCGAAGTTGCCGCATGCGCTCCTGTTCTACGGGCCTTCCGGGACGGGAGTCGAAACCTTTGCAGAATCGTTTGCGCAAGCCCGGCTGTGTGAAAACCGCCAGCCTGACGGGAATGCCTGCGGCGAATGCCAGTCGTGTCACTGGTTCAAACAGAATTCCCATCCGGATTTCCGGCAGATCCTGCCTGAAACGCTGGAGGTCGCCAAAGGGCTCGACGATCCAGACAAAAAAACGGATGAGGATTCCGGTTCCGACGGGAAAAAGTCAAAAGAACCCTCGAAAAAAATCGGCATCGAGCGTATCCGGTCGCTGGCCGATTTCATCAATATTTCAACGCATCGCGGCGGTTTGCGCGTCGTGTTCGTGTATCCGGCGGAAGCCATGACAACAGAGTCGTCCAATTCGCTCCTGAAGATGCTGGAGGAGCCGCCTGCCAATACGCTTTTCGTCCTGGCGACCAACCATCCTGACGCATTGCTCCCGACCATTGTTTCCCGCTGTTCCAAACTGGCTTTCCCCATGCCGGAAAAGTCGGCAGCCATCGCATGGCTTGAAGGGCACGGGGTCGGGGATGCCGAAAGCTGGCTGGCAGAGCAGGGCGGTTCGCCCGTCACGGCTTTGGCGGAATCGCAAAGCGGGAGCAGGGAAGAGATGGCCCTGTTCCTTGATGAACTGGCTTCCCGGGATGATTCCGGACTGCTCAAGACAGCAGAAAAGCTGCAGAAAGTGCCTTTGTCCGACCTGATCACCTGGCACCAGCGGTGGTTGTACGATCTCCTGTCGGTTCGTCTGACGGAAAAGGAACGGTATTACCCTCGTTACCGACAGCAGCTGGCAACGCTGGCTGCACGGGTCGACATGGACATGCTGCTGAAAGTCCTGAAAACGGTCAACGGGCGCAAGCGGGTAGCCGACCATCCTCTGGTTCCAAGGCTTGTCCTGGAAGACATGCTCCTCGACTACCGTAAAATATTTTCGCGATCCACAAGCAAATGAAGCCTAAATTCTGTACAATACCGGCCTTCTGTCCGTTTTGAGATTGTATTCGCACCATGTATATTGATTCACATTGCCATATTCATCTTCGTGACCTGAAAAACCGTCAGGATGAAGTATTGCGCAACATGGCTGCCAACAAGGTCAGTCACGCACTGTGCGTGACGATCAGTCTCGAAGATTTTCCGCAGGTGAAAGCGCTTGCCGAAAAGCACGACCACCTTCACGGGACGGTCGGTGTCCATCCGGGCCCGAAAAACGTGAAAGAACCGGACGTGGACACGCTCGTCAAACTGTCGCAGCATCCAAAGATCGTTGCCATCGGCGAAACCGGTCTGGATTACCATCATGTAGAACCGCGCCAGAAATGGCAGATGGACCGCTTCCGCACACATATCGCTGCATCGCGTGCCTGTGGAAAACCCCTGATTATCCATACCCGCAAGGCGGCTGACGATACCATCCAGATGCTTCAGGATGAAGGGGCCGGGCTGGACAAGGGCGGTTTCGGCGGCATCATGCACTGTTTCTCGGAATCCGGAAAGATTGCCCGTGCGGCGCTGGATATGGGCTTTTACATTTCCTTTTCCGGTGTGTTGACGTATCCGGGTTCCAGGGATCTCCGATCGGTTGCACGATTGATTCCCCTTGACCGGATCCTGATCGAAACCGATTCACCTTACCTGTCTCCTCAAGCCTATCGCGGCAAGACGAACGAACCGGCTTATGTCGTTGAAGTGGCCAAGCAACTGGCCATGCTGAAAGGCATGCCTGTCGAGCGTATTGCACGCCACACTTCAGAGAATTATTTCAGGTTATTCGGCATTGAAAATAATGCCGATAAATCCTGATTAAATCCTTTCTCAAGATCCCGATCTCCTGAAAATCAAAAAAGGCAAATAACTTTTTGTTTTGTTCTTATTACTTTTTATTTTAAAAGCGATATGATTTTTAAAATAAATTGAGGTAGAATTGTTTTCAACGTGCGCACCAACGGTACTGGCCACATTAAAGACCGATAGTTAAATAGGTGCAGTTTCTCTCACTCAATATTAGAAAGCGTAAGGTATATTATGAACTCCATGATTCTGAGATCTTTG
>JAEYIG010000063.1 GCA_023409175.1 Pseudomonadota bacterium | reverse complement strand
AACGATTCCACGTTAAAGCAAAGGATATCGTGTTTCAATGCAAGGCTGATTTCGTCAGCTGTTTTTCCGACGCCGGAAAAGATGACTTTGCGGGGATCGCAGCCGGCAGCAATTACTCGTTGCAATTCGCCACCTGAAACGATGTCAAAGCCCGAACCTTCCCGGCCCAGGATGTTCAGGATGGCAAGGTTGGAATTGGATTTGACCGAGTAACAGACGAGAGAATGGACTTTTTCCGATTCAAATCGCTTGCAGGTATCGGCGTATTGGCGAAAATTGTCGACAAACGCTTTTTTGGAATATACATAAAGCGGTGTGCCATATTCAATGGCAAGTTCCTTAAGTGAAACACCGTCAATGGTCAGGGTATCGTCCTGATAGGAATAATGCTGTGTCATTTTTTATTATTCAAGGTAAGGTCGGGTCACTGCCAGGAAGAATGCCCAAAGGAGATCTTTCTGACTCTGGTCTGTCGGTTTCCGGCTCAGGCAGATTTTGCGGAGTGAGAGGTTTTCTTTCAGCATCCGTAGGGGGAAGCATCAAAGGTCCTTTCTGTCCACATGCAGAAAGCGAACTGCACAGCACAAGCAGAAAAGAAACGGCCGTAATGCCCTTAAGAAAACGAGTAATATGCATTTTTAATCCTGTAGCCAGAAACAGAAATTTCAGCGGAAGAAAGAGTTTAACACGTCATATCGACAAGACTGAAATGCCGGTTTCTGAATGGTCAGGAAACCGGCATTGTTGCTTAAATACAGCTCGGAAAAAGGTCAGTCTTCGAAAATTTCATCTTTTACGCTGTTATTTTCGGTTTCGTGCATTTTGTCGAGATCTTTCTGGCCCACACCGACATTGGTGACGATCTTGCCCGGAGGCGTTTCGGCATAGTAATAATCACCGCCTTCGAAAATGACGCCAGGTGGAACGGCCCTTTCTTCAACCGGTATGCCGGCAAGGGCTTTCTGCATGTAATTGATCCAGACAGGGAGTGCCAGACCGCTACCGGTTTCATGACCGCCCATGTTTTTCGGCTGGTCAAAGCCGAGCCATGCCACGGCGACAAGTTGGGGCTGGTATCCGGCAAACCAGGCGTCGACCGAATCATTTGTGGTACCCGTCTTGCCAGCCAGATCGGATCGGCCGAGGGAATTCGCCCTGGCAGCCGTACCTCCCCGAACGACATCTTTCAACATCGTATTCATGATGAATGCGTTTCGGGCATCCAGAACCCGGATGCCTTCGTTTCCGGCTCTTTCAGGCCTTGCCTGCGAAAGCACTTTACCGTCCGAATCTGCGATATAGGAAATCAGGTAAGGCTTGACCAGATATCCCCCATTGGCGAAAACGGAATAGGCCGTTGCCATTTGAAGAGGTGTGACAGAACCTGCCCCCAATGCCAAAGTCAGATAAGGAGGATGTTTCGCAGCGTCAAATCCGAATTTTGTGACGTGTTCCTGACCATATTGCGCTCCGATCTGGTTCAGTACGCGGATTGAAATCATGTTTTTGGATTTCATCAGGCCACGACGCATGGTCATGGGACCTTCATAACGGGAATCGAAGTTCTTCGGATCCCACGACTGTCCGCCAGGTTGCCCGGAAAAAGACATCGGTGAATCATTGATGATGCTTGCTGGAGCCAGTCCTTTTTCGAGGGCGGCCGAGTAAATGAATGGCTTGAACGACGAACCTGGCTGGCGCCATGCCTGTGTCACGTGATTGAATTTCTTCTGCGTGAAATCGAATCCACCGACCAGAGACTTGATGGCGCCGTCGTTCGGATTCATGGAAACGAAGGCCGCTTCAAGCTGGGGCATTTGTGAAACGCTCCAGTTGTTGTTGCTGTCCTTGCTGACACGGATAATGGAACCGCGTTTGATCTGTTTTGCGGAAGAAGCGCTGGCACTCAAGCCTGACGCGGCAAAATTGAGGCCGTTGCCTGTAATGACGACCTGTTCTCCGGAGGAAACGACAGCCTTGACCTGTTTGGGTGAAGCCTCAAGCACGACAGCGGCCAGCAGGTCGTCACTGTCGGGATAACGTGCCAATTCGTCTTCAATCGCGTCGGCGAGGGCATCGGCGCTGGCAGGGAGGTCCATGGAACCTTCCGGCCCGCGGTAGCCATGACGTCTGTCATAATCGAGAACGCCACGGCGCACCGCCTGATAGGCCGCTTCCTGATCCCTCTGCGTGACGGTCGTATAGACGTTCAGGCCGCGGGTATAGGTTTCGTCCTTGTATTGGTCGTACACCATCATCCTGACCATTTCGGCGACGTATTTTGCATGAACGTTGAATTCGTTGCGGCTTGTTTTCACCTTGATGGGTTCATTTTTGGCCTGCTCGTATTGCTGTTCCGTGATGTAACCCAGCTGTTTCATACGGAGCAGGATATATTGTTGTCGCTGTTTGGCTCGTGTCGGGTTCGTGATCGGGTTATTGGCGGACGGTGCCTTGGGCAAGCCGGCCAGCATGGCGGCTTCAGCCAGGGTGATGTCTTCAAGCGGTTTGCCGAAATAAACCTGCGCTGCGGCAGCGAAGCCGAATGCCCTTTGTCCAAGGTAGATCTGGTTCAGGTAAATTTCGAAAATCTGGTCTTTCGTCAACGCCTTCTCGATTTTCCAGGCCAGAAGGACTTCATAAATCTTCCGTTTGAACGTCTGTTCGCTGGTCAAAAAGAAATTGCGTGCTACCTGCTGGGTGATTGTGGACGCGCCCTGACGGTTGCTGCTGACAAGATTGTGGAGGGCCGCACGTGCAATGCCGATGTAATCGACGCCCCCATGCTGGTAAAAACGGTCGTCCTCGATCGCCAAGACGGCCTTTTTCATTACCTCGGGTACTTTATTGATGCGTACGAGACTGCGGCGTTCTTCGCCGAATTCACCCATCAGGACATGGTCGGCCGTATAAATGCGCAAGGGCATTTTGGGATGGTAATCGGTCAATTGGTCCATTGGCGGAAGGTTCGGATAAATCAGGGCCATGGATAACATAATGATCAACGCACCGATTAAGGCGATGCCGGTTCCGATGGCGGCACCGGTGATCAGAAGTCGTTTGATGAGTGTTTTTCGGGATTGATTTCCGTTCTCTGGGGACGGAGTCTGATTTTTGGTTAACATGCTAGCCAGCAAAAAAATGCAATATGCGCATTATCCTTTAAACCGGGTTTTTACGCACACAAATATGTAAGTAACTGTTTCTGATCGTGAACTGCCTGTTACAGGAAAAGAATTGTCGCTGAAAAAGAGTCCATTGTCTGCTTATCTGATATATTCGGCACTATAACGGTGACATATTATATTTCTTATGCAACAAAATATCTTTTTGGTCGGCCTGATGGGGTCAGGAAAAACGACAGTCGGACGTCTGCTGGCGAAAAAGCTGGGTATGCGTTTTGTCGATTCCGATCAGGAAATTGAAGCTCGTACAGGCGCAACCGTCTCATGGATTTTCGAGATTGAGGGAGAAGACAGTTTCCGCCGTCGTGAAGTCGAAACGATTCGTGATTTGACTGGTCAGAGCGGAATCGTTCTTGCGACTGGCGGTGGCGCGGTCGTTCACCCTGAAAACAGGAAAAACCTGAAAGCCAGAGGAACTGTCATTTACCTGAGGGCGACTGTACACAATATCCTGCAGAGGACGATGCACGACAAGAGCCGGCCCTTGCTTCAGACGGAAAACCGCCGTCAGAAAATCGAGGAACTGTCGCGACAGCGTGAAAAATTCTACAGTGAGGTGGCCGATATCATTATCGATACAGGTCGTCCGAATGTGCATGCCATGGTGCAGACGATCATGAACCAGCTGGCCAATCCGGACAGAAGAAAGACTTCATTCGATAAACAGAAAAAACGGCCGATGAACCGGGACAACAAAAACAACAACATGAATACACCATCGAACAATGCTCATCTGAAGGTCGATCTGGGAGAACGTTCCTATCCCATTGAAATCGGAACGGGCCTTCTGAAAGACGTGAAACTATTGTCGCGTACCATCAGGGGAAAACGGCTGGCGATTATCACGAATGACGTGGTTGCACCCCTCTATCTGGACAAATTGACCGCTTCGCTCAAGGAAGCCGGAAAAGAGGTCATTTCGATTGTTTTGCCGGATGGGGAGAAGGAAAAGAACTGGGAAAGCCTCATGAAGATTTTCGACTTTCTCATGCAGAACAAATGCGACCGGAAAACGACTCTGGTTGCGTTAGGCGGTGGCGTCATTGGCGATATGACGGGTTATGCGGCGGCCAGTTTCATGAGGGGAGTTCCGTTTGTCCAGGTGCCGACAACGCTTCTGGCCGAAGTGGATTCTTCCGTTGGAGGCAAGACCGGCATCAATCATCCGCTTGGGAAAAATATGATCGGCGCGTTTTATCAGCCCGAAGCGGTGTTGGCCGATACCTCGACCTTGAATACGCTACCTGACAAGGAACTGGCAGCCGGTTTGGCGGAAGTCATCAAATATGGTCCCATCAT
>JAEYIG010000081.1 GCA_023409175.1 Pseudomonadota bacterium | reverse complement strand
TCGGCTCTTATCCCTTGACGAAAGCATTTCCCTTGCGTTCATATCCTATGGATGAAACGGGTCCATGTCCGGGAATGAATTGTACGTCATCGCCCAGGGTGTACATGTTTTCCTTGATTGACTTGGACAGTTGGGTAAAACTGCCTTTGGGAAGATCGGTACGTCCGACTGAACCTGCAAACAACACGTCACCGGAGATGGCGACCTTTGACGGGGCATGGAAGAAAATGATGTGGCCCGGGGAATGTCCGGGGCAATGGAAAACTTTCAGGGTTTCGTTTCCAACGGTGACTTCGTCTCCCTGATCCAGCCAACGGTTTGGCGTAAAGGGCTCACCTGCAGGCAACCCCCACATACGGGATTGTTCCGAGCCGAGTTGCTCGAGCAGATAAGCGTCATCTTTATGAGGGCCTTCAATGGGTGCGTCAAATTCTTCGGCCAGTTTCTTTGCACCGCCACAATGGTCAAGATGGCCATGTGTCACGAAAACCTTTTCCAGCGTCAGTCCGCGTTGCTTCAAGGCATCGCTGATCTTGTTTATGTCTCCACCGGGATCGACGACGGCTGCCTTGTTCGTGTTTTCATCCCACATCAGGGTGCAGTTTTGCTGAAAAGGCGTTACAGGAATGATTTGAAACTTCATGGCTGCTCACATTATAAAAGTTTGAATCGGGAAGCTGGAAACAACGTTTATACGTTCCATGCCTTATGGATTGGCAGGTTGATGGCGTTGCTCGGAACAAAACCGGAACATTATAGCCATAATTGACCGATTTGAGACAAATCAATTCCGGTATCTTTATGTTTTTGCGCGGTTTTAATTTTCTTTGGCAAAATTATTCTGCTGTGTGCATTCTTTTTTTGACGTATGGGGAAAATAGGCAAGAACAAGTTCCAGTTGTTGCATCTGCGTCTTGTCTGCATTTTTGATCATATATGAAGTTGATTCGGCAGGCCTGGTTCTTGCATGAGTCGTCACATCGTCAAAGCCAAGTTTCTGCAGTTTGGCGACGAGATTTTTCGCTGTTTCCTCGTTTTTGAAAATCCCGAGCGAGATGGCATTCCTGAATTGTTTTCCGTTTGTAATGAGGAAATAATTGCCGATGCCTTTTTTCTGCAATTCGGTGATTCGTTTCTCGGCTGTCTTTTTGTTAGGGGCTGGCGGCAGATAAACCATGAAACTGGACGGGCCTGGGGTAAGAAGCCGTTCTAAAGAATCGGCCGGCATGAATGCTTTTGTCTTTTCTTCAAAAAGTTTTGCGCCTGCGGCATCAAATTCACCGATTTCAAGGCAACTTGTCGTTTCAACCTTTTCAGTTGCTGAAGTAGCGGCTGGTTTGGATTGCGGCGACATCAGCACTGAGGGAAGCAAGCGGATTTTTTCCGTCCTGATTGGCTGAAGTGACTGTGGCTCATCCTTTTTGACGGGGGCGCCAGTGTAGGTTTGTGTTGCGGCAAACATGACAACGTTAGCCACTAAAAGAATCCAGAAAGTCAGTCTCAACATAAGTTATTCACAAGGCTTGTTGTGTGGAGGATCTGTGTAAACCGATCAATACAAGATTATCTATGATTCTGTGCGGGATAGAAAGATTGGGGGCAATGTATCTGGCAGCCCCTCCGGATAACAGGCATTGTACGTTGTCAAATTGCTTCTGGTGATCGTTAACAGCTCTTTCGATCGCACCCGCCTGGGCATTGATGCAGCCGCTCAAAATGGCATTTCCGGTTTCATTGGCGAAATAGCTGATTTTGCTGTTGTTTTGTGCCACTTCCGGCAACTGTGCCGTATTCTGTGCAAGAGATTCTGCCATCAATTTCAAACCGGGAAGGATCATTCCTCCCATGAAAGTCCCGTCGGGAGAAATCGCGTCGATAGTGGTTGCTGTACCTGCGGTGACAACGACAAGTGCCTGAGCGGGATGCAAAGCCCGGGCTCCTACCATGGATGCGAAACGGTCGCTGCCGAGTTTGCGGTAGTCCAGATAGGTATTTTTAATGCCGGCAAGAGACGGCTCTGAATAAAACCAGTCTATTTTTCGGGGTTTGGGTTCAAGGGCGACAAGAAAATCGAAAATGGTATTGCCAAGATTTTGGCCTGCGACGTTCGAGATGAGGACGCGCTCAAAAGGAGATTTGCGATGCAGATTTTGCCAGGTATCTTTCAGGGACGACAGTTCGTGGTGACGGACTGCACCGAATTCTTTCCACCGGATGGATTCCGGCGTAAAAGACTCGCTGGAATGAGTCAGTGCCCATTTAACGAATGTATTTCCTGCATCAACCAAGAGCATGTCCGGATTATCCCTTCCTCAATCGCAACGAAGAATTGCCTTTGTGGTGGCAACATATCTGTCTGCCGTTTCGGAGAAACAGGCAAGACTGGTCAATAATGCGTTGCCGGTCGATTTTAACTGACGCTTTCTCATCACAACGATTTTTTCCCACACAGGCATTAAAAGATCAGGATTGTAATTCAACACTATGCCAGCTTATTTGTTTATTATCTTTTTAATTTAACAAGTCGCCCGGCTATTTTAGCAAAACGGAAACCTTGTTTCTTTAATATTGCCGTTATGGCAATTCATAAAGGAGTTTTCTACTGGCTGAAAAGTACTTAATCGCTTGACTATCAAACCCTTTTTTTCAATTTTCAAATTTAAAATGCAATGCGAACAAGGCAAAATGTTTCTTTCATGCAATGCCGAGTGACGGTATAGTGTTGAAAATATGATAAATAACATCGTACGTTGTTATCGTTATTCCTGCTTAATAAAGTTATTATGTTATTTATTAATAAATGATCTGTCCAAATTGAATAAGTTTAAGTTTTGAGCCAGTCATATAACCTGATAATTTATTCCCCATGTCGACTGATAAGGATAATTCTCCCAGATTGGACCTGATTGACGCTAGCAAAGTGGTTGCTAGGGGATGCTGGCGCGTGGAGGTACTGGCAGCGTCCGGGACGATCAATCGTCTGAAATCGTCAATACATTCCTATTTGGGCAAAGCCGACATTATCTGGGATCTGACGCAGATACAGGAGCTGGATTACATCAGTGCCCAGCTTTTGTGGGAAAGCTGGAATAAAAAAAGACCCGAAAATCTGGTTGTCACGCCAGAGCAGGAAAAGTTCTTTGAGCGGCTCGAACAGGCCGGCCCTTTGAAATTGCCTGAAATCAGGCAGCCCTCCCTCTGGCCCTGGCAGCGTTTCCGGGACCTCATTCACAAAGTGTCGGATCATTTTTCCGGTATGGTCGCACTGGTCGGGCAACTCGTGATCGACATTGTCCGTTTTGCAAAAACACCGCGCCGGGGTCCCTGGACGGAAATTTCAGCGAATGTCTATCATGCGGGTGCACAGGCATTGGGCATTACGGCTATCGTCGGTTTTTTGATCGGTGTGGTTTTATCTTATCTTTCCGCTCAACAGCTGCATATGTTCGGTGGTGATGTGTTTCTGGTCAATTTGCTGGGGATAAGTGTTCTTCGTGAATTGGGACCATTGCTGGCAGCTATCCTGGTCGCTGGCCGTTCCGGTTCTTCCATGACGGCACAGCTGGGTGTCATGCGGGTCACTGAAGAGTTGAATGCGATGCAGGTGATGGGACTCCCGCAAGGGTTTCGCCTGATCATGCCCAAAGTGATCGCCTTGTCCGTCGTCATGCCGCTTCTGGTTATCTGGACGGATATTGTCGCCCTTTTCGGGGGCATGTTGGCGGGCAGTTTTGAAATCGGATTGTCGATGT
>JAEYIG010000016.1 GCA_023409175.1 Pseudomonadota bacterium | reverse complement strand
TGTTGAAGGATTCCGGCAAGGAAGTCGTGCTGTCGACCCAGGTTCTTCTGGAGTCGGGAGCGCACCTGCAGGGGATGCACCGTATCGTCGAAAACGGACAATACGCCGTCGAGGCAAACGATATGGGTGCGGCCGGCTTGTTGGCGGACAGGCTGCCGTTTGTCGCTGGCCCCCACCTGAACCTTTACAATCCGGCTTCCCTGAAATTCATGGCAGACCTTGGAGCGAGCCGCTGGGTCATGCCGCTTGAAATGACACGCGAAAGTCTAGAAATAATGGTGCGCGAATTGCCGGAAAAGATTGAAACGGAAGTGTTCGCATATGGCCGTTTGCCGCTGGCTTTCTCTGCACGATGCTTTACGGCGCGGTATCATGATTTGCCGAAAGACCAGTGTGAGTTCAAATGCCTGGAATATCAGGACGGTTTGACCGTGCGGACGCGGGAAGCCAAACCCTTTCTGGTTTTTAACGGCATCCAGACACAGTCCCACCGGGTTTATAATCTGGTATCGGAAGTGCCGGTGCTGTCATCGCTGGGCGTCGATGTGCTGAGGATTTCCCCGCAATCGGAGCATACCCGTGAAATTACGGATGTTTTTGCTGATACTATCAGGGGAAACCGTTCCGGCAGGGAAGCGCTGGAAAAAATGGAAGGGCTGATGCCAGCCGGTTCCTGCAATGGCTACTGGTATGGCAAACCCGGCATGGAATGGCATGAGTGATTCACGGGCAATCGTTTGGCATTCAAATTCTTTGGAGAGGGTAAATGAGACAGTTTAATGTTCCCGGGCCGGTTGGCGACCTGATTTCGCTTTTGCCTTCTTATCCCGTATCCCTCCTTTTCGTTTCTGCACTGAATGTCATTCTGACGCCGCGTTTGCCGGAAGACGTCAAGGAAGCGCTTGCCGGAAAACAGCTCAGGCTGACGATCTCCGACGCAAAACTCGATTTCAATTTTGTATGGACAAAAGGCGGCTTTGTGGCAGCCTGGGGAAACGTTGAGCCCGATATGACCATTTCCGCCAGTGCCTACGATTTTTATCTTCTCTCCAGACGCGAGGAAGATCCGGACACGCTTTTTTTCAGCCGGCGTCTGGTCATGGCGGGGGAGACGGAACTGGGACTGCTGTTGAAGAACACCATTGATGCCATGGACCTGAATGTTTTCGAGCTGGTGAAATCGGTTCCCGTGCGAAAATTCCTTGAATTGATCCCTGGCTACAAAAAGCCCTGATCCCCTCCACCCCGTCTTTCCGTTTTGGAAAGCGGTGTCTTCTTGATATTTCTCAGCCATTCTTTATCCGCGGCTCAGGAATAAACAAACCCTGCAAAACAGCCTGCCCTAATGTATCAGTATGTTCGATCGGGGGGCAACAAGATGGATTACGGTTTTGTCATCAAGAAAACGCTGACTTTGCTGGCGCTGGTGGACCCGTTTATGGCGATTCCGCTTTTCTTGGCCGCAACAGGAGGGCTTTCCCTGCCGTTCAAGGAAAAATACAGTCGCCATCTCGGCATCACGGTGGCCCTGTCACTCCTGTTCGGCGGTCTTTTCGGTTTGCACCTGCTGAATTTCATGGGCGTGACGCTGGCGGCCATACAGGTAGCGGGGGGTGTGATCATGTTCATCGTTTCCCTTGCGATGGTGATCGCCAAGGAAGAAACGATCAAATATACGCCCGGCGAATCGGAAGAAGCGGCTTCGGGGCCTTCGATCGTCCCGCTGGGTATCCCGTTGCTGGCAGGACCGGCAGCGCTTTCCTACGTCATGGCGACTTCACAGATTACGGAGATCAGTGACTGGCTCGGTGTCCTGTTCCCGCCACTGGTGGTCGGCATTGCCACATGGCTGTGTTTCCGTTTCGTTTCGCGGGGTGGGAAGATCCTGACGCCGGGAGCCCTGAAGATCATCGGCCGTCTGGCCGGTTTCCTGCTGACTGCCATTTCAGTCGAAATGATGGCGACGGGATTCAGGCATATGTTTCCGATCCTGACCAGCTAGGTTTTTCCATTCCATATCCTTTGGGCAGGCATAAAAAAAGCATGTTGGAAAACATGCTTTTTTGTGGGATACCCTGAGGATATCAGTGCTTCGCCCTTTGCATGACCGTATCCAAACCGAATTTGATGGCATCCTTGTTTCTTTCCCAGGACGATTCAGAATCACGGTTGTACAGTTCCCATGCGGCATGTGCCGAAGGTTCGACTTCCTGCCAGTTGCGGTTCAGGTGTTTCAGTTCGTTTTCAGCCAGTTCTGCGCCATACTGGAAGGCTGGCTGATAATCTTCATATTTGCCGCCTGAAGTCCAGTAACTGGTTTTCCATTCCTTGACGAACGCTTCTTCATTGTATTTGCTGTCCGAACCGGAATCGGCGTAAGTGTCTTTATTGTTGTTGTCCATATCAGTGTCCTTTGTGAAATATGTCCTTGATTTTGTCTTCTGCTTTTTTCAGGGCATCAGAAGTCTTGTCGACGGCTTTGCCCATGACGTCAGAAGTCTTGTCGGCAGCGTTATGGACAGCGTCTTTCGTTTTGTCGCTTGCGTTTTGCAGGGATTCTTTGGCGTTGTCCGCTGCCTGATTCACTTTTTTATTGAAATCGGAGCCGCTTTGTGGAGTGTTGGTATCCATGCTGTTCCCTTTTAATGAGTATCAATGTTTAAAAATCGCACATACAGGCTTCCATCCAGCCAATGTGCCGTTTATGCCATTCCTTCATGCCGGAATCCTGACGGTGGCAACAAGTAAAACGTAGTGCCCGTTTTTCATGGATTCCCGTCTTTTTTAAAGCCTGAGTACTTTTAATGACTTAACTCTGAGTCAATACAGACACTCAAGTTCCTGGTTTTTTATGGAAATGGCCTTTTTTCAAATGAGACTTGATATTTGTGTGACAGTTCTCCAAAAAATTTTTTTTAATGAAAAATATTCGAAGATAATTCTGAAAAAGACGGATTCAGGCGACATTGGCCGACAAATTCATCAGCTCAACCAGCAGGAGGATGCAATGATCAGTGAAATGGAATACAGAAAAGGCAATTACATTGCCCGGATGGCCGTTCTCGATACGGATAACCGGCGCTTTCGCGGCATGGTCCTGATCCGGAAACATGGCGACGAAGAGATCGAGAAGTTTTGTGCTGTGGTGGAAAGCGACAATGTCGAGGATGCCATGGAAGAAGCCCGTGCACTCGCCCACAAGATCCTTAACGAACGCGTCATTTACGGGCACGGAAATAATGACGAGTGAACGGCGACGCCTATTTTTTTGCCGGAGCCGTCAACGAACGGATCGTTGACTTGATCTGGGCGACCCGTGCATCCAGATTCGGCATTTTTGCGGTGACTTTCAGTTTTTCCGGGCCGTTCAAACGGATATGCTTGTTTTTCTGGATCAGTTCGATAATCCGTATGGCGTCGATCGGCGGGTTCGGGATGAATTGCATGACAGCCGCTTCGGTATGGGCGTCGATCTTGATGATGCCAACAGTTTTGGCCTGTATTCGTAGACGATGGGTTTCGACAAGTGCCTGAGCCGCTTCCGGCAGTTTGCCAAAACGGTCGATCAGCTCTTCCTGCAGGTCGTTTACTTCTTCCGGCGTTTCACAATTGGCGAACCGTTTGTACAGGGAAAGCCTTTCATTGACGCCGGGACAATAATCTCCCGGCAACAGGGCAGGCGTATGCAGATTGATTTCGGTCGTCGTCGTGAAAGGCGCGTCGTAATCGGGTTCTTCGCCTTTTTTCATGGCGCGGACGGCTTCTTTCAGCATGTCGGAATACATCTGGAAACCGATCTCGACCATTTCCCCGGATTGTTCTTCTCCCAAGACCTCGCCAGCACCCCGGATCTCAAGGTCATGCATGGCAAGGAAGAAGCCACTGCCGAGTTCTTCCATCTGGCGGATGGCTTCAAGACGACGTTGCGCCTGTTTCGACAGGGTCTGCGTATCGTTGACGAGCAGGTAGGCATAGGCCTGATGGTGTGAGCGTCCGATACGGCCGCGCAACTGGTGCAACTGGGCCAGCCCGAATTTGTCGGCGCGATGCATGACCATCGTGTTGGCATTCGGGACGTCGATGCCGGTTTCGATAATCGTCGTGCAGAGAAGGATATTGTAACGATGGGACACGAAATCGCGCATGACTTTTTCGAGTTCGCGTTCATGCATTTGTCCATGCGCGACACCGATGCGCGCTTCGGGCAAAAGGTTTTCCAGCATGACGCGGCGGTTTTCGATGGTTTCGACTTCATTATGCAGGAAATAAACCTGGCCGCCGCGCTTGAGTTCACGCATGCAGGCTTCGCGGATGACTGAATCGTTTTCGGAACGGACGAAGGTCTTGATCGCCAGCCGTTTCTGCGGGGCGGTTGCGATGATCGAAAAACTGCGCAAGCCGTCCAGCGCCATGCCGAGCGTTCTCGGGATCGGGGTGGCTGTCAGTGTCAGGACGTCGACTTCGGCGCGGATGGCCTTTAAGGCCTCTTTCTGGCGGACTCCGAAACGGTGTTCCTCGTCGATGATGATCAGGCCGAGGCGTTTGAATGAAACGTCTTTGGACAGTAGTTTATGCGTACCGATAACGATATCGACGGCACCGGTTTCGAGCCCCTTGATCGTTTCATTGACCTGTTTTTGGGTGCGGAAGCGGGACAGTTCCGAGATACGGACGGGCCAGTCGGCGAATCGGTCGCGGAATGTCTGGGCATGCTGTTCAGCCAAAAGCGTTGTCGGTGCAAGGATGGCGACCTGTTTTCCTCCCATGACGGCGATGAAGGCAGCCCGCAAGGCCACTTCGGTCTTGCCGAACCCGACGTCGCCGCAGATCAGCCGGTCCATTGGCTTGTCGGATGTCATGTCTTCCATGACGGAAGCGATGGCGGTTGCCTGATCAGGGGTTTCCTCAAACCCGAAACTGTCGGCAAACGTTTCGTAATCGTTTTTCGTCAGCGGGAAGGCGAAGCCCTGCCGCATCGAACGGCGGGCATACAGGTCCAGCAATTCGGCAGCGGTATCGTGAATCTGCTGGGCGGCTTTCTGTTTTGCCTTTTCCCATTGGCCGGAACCGAGCGTATGCAAGGGGGCGTCTTCCGCAGAGGTTCCCGCGTAACGGGAAATGACGTGAAGCTGTGATACCGGGACATACAGTTTGGTATCCCGAGCGTATTGCAGGTGCAGGAATTCGGTTTCGCCTTCGCCAAGGTCGACTGTGACCAGTCCGCGATAGCGGCCGATGCCATGGTTGGCATGGACGACCGGGTCGCCGATTTTCAGTTCGGAAAGGTCCCGGACGATGGATTCGATGTGGGCGACGGCTTCGGTGCGTTTCCGGCCTGCGCGGCGGCCTGAATTGGCGTACAGCTCGGTTTCGGTGATGAAGGCAAGGTCGCCGAAAATATAACCGAGGGAAAAGCCTTTCTGGATCGGCGCAATGCCGAACATCACTTCGTCCTTGCTGGTGACGAAGTCGGCAAAGTTGGCGCAGGCCTTGACCTTGAAGTCGTATTCATTGAAAAACTGCTGCATCGTTTCCCTTCGTCCGGGCGATTCAGCGCAGATCATGACCCGTTTGTCCGCACGCTTGATGTATGCCCGCAGGTTGGCGAGCGGATCGTCGGCGCGACGGTTGACGGAGACGTCAGGGATTGGTGCGGACAATTCGGATGGCGCGTCGTCGGACTGGATGACCCAGCGGCCGTATGGCTGCGTCAGAATAAAGAAATCCTCGCTGGTCAGAAAGAGTTTTTCCGGCGGCAGGAGAGGCCGTTCCCGATCGGATTTCAAAAAGTTATAGCGTGATTGGGTATCGGCCCAGAATCGCTGGAAAGCTTCATTGACGTTGCCGATCATGGCAAAGATGGCGTTTTCAGGGAGATACCGGAAAAGGGTTGTCGTTTCTTCGAAAAAGAGCGGCAGATAGTATTCGATACCGGCCGATGCGATGCCGGTGGCTATGTCACGGTAAATGACGGACAGGGTCGGATCGCCTTCGAAAACTTCCCGCCAGCGGCTCCTGAAAAAGGCACGGGAATTTTCGTCCATCGGGAATTCATGGCCCGGCAGCATCCGGATTTCATTGACCGGATAAAGCGAACGCTGGTTATCGGGATCGAATGTACGGATAGTCTCGATCTCATCGCCGAAGAGGTCAAGCCGGTAAGGGAGTTTCGATCCCATCGGAAAGAGGTCGATCAGGCCGCCACGGACGGAATATTCTCCGGGCGACATGACTTGCGAGACGTGGTTGTATCCGGCAATCGTCAGTTGCGATTTCAGTTTCTCTTCGTCAAGCGTGTCGCCCTGTTTGAAGAAAAAGGTATGGGCCGCCAGAAAAGCGGGAGGCGCAATCCGCAAGAGGGCGGTCGAGGCCGGAACAAGCAGGACGTCGCAGCGGCCGTTGGAAACTTCGTAGAGCGTTGCCAGACGCTGGGAGACCAGATCCTGATGCGGGGAAAACGAGTCGTATGGCAGCGTTTCCCAGTCGGGCAAGAGATGGCATCGCAACGGTTCTTGCGTTTCATCCGAAAACCAGGGTATCTCTTCCAGGAGCCGTCTTGCATCGGATGCGTTTGCAACGATGGCGACGAGCATCTGGTGACGCGATTTCAAATCCTGTGCGGCTTTGGCGAGCACAAGGGCATCTGCCGAGCCGTGAAGGGCTGGCATCGCATATCGTTGGCCGGGACGGGGAAGAAATTTCTTGAGATCGAAAGGCATTGCCGCAAAAAGACGACTTCAGAGGAAAGCCAAATGTCCTGTTTCAGATTACAATCAAGTCTGACATTATAAACGATAGCGGCTTGTTGCGCCGCTTCATTTTCGCTTCCATGAATGGATGAATGCTTATGGCTTTGACGAATGCCAAAGAAGTTGCCGTGCGTTATTTTGCGCTGATTCCCGCTGCGGGTGTCGGGAGCCGGATGGGGGTGGACTGTCCCAAGCAATATCTTTACCTGCAGGGAAAACCGGTTTTGCAACACACGATCGAATCCTTTTTGGCCTGTGACGAGATCGAATGCGTGTTTGTTGTGGTGAGCCCGGAAGATGAGTGGCTTGACGATTTTATCGTTTCCGCCCCCAGGTGGGATGCCGGCCGTGTCCGCTTCCTGCATTGTGGCGGCAAAACCCGGCGCGATTCGGTGCTGAACGGCCTGACGGCCCTCTTTCTGGATTGTGCGCCGAAAGACTGGATACTGGTTCATGATGCCGCCCGTCCGGGGTTGACGCCGGATTTGATCCGGAAACTGATCGGGGCTATCGGGCCGGATGAGGTGGGCGGCTTGCTGGCGTTGCCGGTAGTCGACACGGTCAAGAAGCAGGCGGAAGAGGGCGTCCGGACGGTCTCACGTGAAGGCCTGTGGCTGGCACAGACGCCGCAGATGTTCCCTTATGCCGTTTTGGCGGATGCGCTTGAAAAACACGAAGAAGTCACGGATGAGGCGAGTGCCATCGAAATGACGGGGCAGGTTCCGAAACTGGTCGAAGGCCACCTGTGCAATTCAAAAATCACAAGGCCGGACGATTTGTCTCTTGTCGAGTTGTTCATGTCGGTAGATACTGGCATCCAGAAGAAGCTGTTTTGAAAAAGAAGAAGGAAAAATGAGTCATTTACCATTCAGGGTCGGACAGGGTTACGATTGCCATGCCCTCGTTTCCGACCGGAAACTGATCATTGGGGGTGTCGACATTCCCCATGCCAAAGGCCTTAAAGGGCATTCCGACGCGGATGTCCTCTTGCATGCAATTACCGATGCCTTGCTTGGCGCACTGGCACTGGGTGACATCGGCAAGCATTTTCCCGATACGGACGAACGTTACAAGGGTGCAGATTCGCGGGTATTGCTCAGGGAAGCGATGAAACTGGTCAAAACGCACGGTTATATCGTCGGGAACGTCGATTCGACGATCATTGCACAGGCACCGAAAATGGCACCGCATATCCCGTCGATGACAGCGAACATCGCCAGCGATCTGGATGTCTCGGTTTCACAGGTCAGCGTCAAGGCGAAAACGAACGAAAAGCTGGGGTATCTGGGACGGGAAGAGGGCATTGCTGCCGAGGCAGCCATTTTGCTTGTATGGAATGGCTAGGTTACAACAAGTCTGCATTAATAAAAAAGCCAGCTATGCAGTTGGCTTTTTTTGTCACAGTTTCAGCTGAATGATCAGTTGCGGAAAACATCAGCGCCTTTTGGCGTCACGAATTTGAACGTGCTGGCCGAGACAGGCGGATTTTTCGTGAATTTCGTGAATTTGATGAGCGAAAGCTGGCCGAGCGAGTCGTACAGTTCCATCGCTTCGGGCATACCGTTTTTCATGCCGATATTGATTTTCTCAAATGGCGTGTCTTTCGTTTTGGGAATGGCTTCGACCCATTCATAACCGGCATGCGAGCCGGCATTCTTCAGCTTGAAGCTTTTTTCCAGATCGTTACTGCCGAAGAGGATGGCAGCCGGGCTGGAACCGAGTGCGTTGCCCAGTTTCTTGACGGTGACCTGATTCAAGTCCTTGTCGTAAATGTACAGGTTGGTGCCATCGGCCTGAAGAACCTGTTCATACGGTTTTTTGTAAGTCCAGATGAATTTGCCGGGACGGGAAAAGATGAACGTGCCGGATGCCACATTGGTGATCCGGCCCTTGTCACTGCCCTTGACCTGTCCCTGGCTGAATTCACCTTTGGCGGAACGGGCGTTTGTTGAAAAACTCTTCAACTGGTCCAGTGCCGTCGCGCTTGCAAAGACAGGAATCAGGACAAGTAAGGCAATTCCGGCAAATTTGGAAATAATTGATCGCATGATATGGTTGATATTCTGTAAATAAAGTTTTTTTGACTGACAAAAACCGTTCCGGTTTCTTTTCCGTTTAATCGTTGCTTGTCGGTACCAGAATTTCACGGTTGCCGTTACTCTGCATCGGTGAAACGATGCCACTGTTTTCCATCTGTTCAAGC